>JAFTUB010000207.1 GCA_017466495.1 Clostridia bacterium | reverse complement strand
GACCCCGCGAAAACTTTACAGAAAAAGACTGAGCCGCGCATATTGCGCGGCTCAGTCTTTTGGATTTACAGGGCACCGAGGAAACTGCGGAGTCGGTCGTTTTCGGGATTGCCGAAGACGGCATCGGGAGATCCGTCCACGGCCACCACACCGCCGTCCATGAAGATCACGCGGTCGGCCACCTCACGGGCAAAGCCCATTTCGTGGGTGACGATGACCATGGTGATTCCGGTGTCGGTGAGATCCTTCATGACCGCCAGCACCTCGCCGGTCAGCTCGGGGTCGAGGGCCGAGGTGGGCTCGTCGAAGAGCAGGATGTCGGGATCCATCATCAGTGCGCGGGCGATGGCCACACGCTGTTTCTGCCCGCCGGAAAGGGAAGAGGGCATGGCATCGATTTTGTCTGCCAGGCCAACTCGGGCCAGCAGATCGATGCATTTGCGGGTGGCATCCTCCACGGTCAGCTTTTTGGCGGCCAGGGGCGCCGCGGTGAGGTTGTTCCGCACCGACATATGGGGAAAGAGGTTGAAGTGCTGGAAGACCATGCCCATGCCGGCGCAGACCCTACGGCAGTTACGCTCGTTGGGATAACGGACATTCTCGGCCAATGCCTGATCATGGATGAAAATGTTGCCGTCGTCGATGCGTTCAAGGCCGATCAGCGAGCGGAGGAATGTGCTCTTGCCGCTGCCGGAGGGGCCGATGATGGCTACGATCTCGCCCCGACGGATGTGCAGATCCACACCCCGCAGAACGTGATTGTCGCCGAAGCTTTTTTTCAGTGCTGTTGTTTTGATCATCTCGTCGCCTCCCTTAGTATGCCGCTTTTTTCTCGAGCCGCTCGAAGAGCTTGGTCAAACCGAAGATCAGCACCAGGTAGATGGCGGCGGCGATGATGTAGGGGGTGACGTTGACCATGCTGTTTACCAGCTTCTTGGACAGCTCCATCAGGTCGGACAGGCCGATGACCGACACCAGGGCGGTATCCTTGACCAGAGTGATGGTTTCGTTGGCTACCGAGGGGAGGGCCACCTTGAACATCTGGGGCAGGATGATTTGGATCATGGTGCGGAAACGGCTGAAGCCCAGTACCTTGGCGGCCTCATACTGCCCTGCATCAATGGAGAGCAGGCCGCCCCGGAAGATCTCGCAGAAATAGGCGGCGTAGTTGAGGACGAAGGCGATATTTGCGGCGGCCAAGCGGCCCAGCTTGAGGTAGGGGCCGATGACGGGCAGGAAGGGCAGGCCGAAATAGACAAAGAAGAGCTGCAGCATCAGGGGCGTGCCGCGGATGATGAAGACATAGCCCCGGGTCAGCCAGCGCAGGGGGGCAATGCGGGACCGGGACGCAAAGGTGAGAAGCAGCCCCAGCGGGATGGACAGGACAATGGTTACCGCAAACACGATCAGGGTGTAGGTGATGCCCTGCATCAGGATAGTGAAGATATTGCTCAGTTCTTGGAGCGACATGGGAGAACCCCCTCTAAACATAATGGAGCAAAACAGGCGGGCCGCAGAATGCGACCCGCCATTTGGTGCAGTGCAGATCAGTCGGCGTCGGTGGTCAGCATATATTCGCCCACAACGCGGTCAACCACGAAGGCGTCGATACGGCCGGCCTTGAGGTCCATGAAAGCGCTGAGGTTGTCAGCATACTCTTCGATCTTGCCGATCTGAGCGGAGATGGGGTCAGCCGCGACTGCCTCGTATGCGGAGGAGCCTGCCTGCAGACCGATGGTCTTGCCGGCGAGATCAGCCTTGGTCTTGATGGCAGAGCCTTCGGGAACCATGATGATCTGTGCGTTGGCCAGGTAGGGCTTGGAGAGGGTCAGAGCAGCGATGCGCTCGTCATTGATGGAGAAGCCGTTCCAGATGCAGTCGATGTTCTTGCCGGCCAGCTCCATTTCCTTTGCGCCCCAATCGATGGGCTGCAGCTTCAGCTCAACGCCCAGACGTGCGCAGACCTCGCGGGCAAGGTCGATGTCAAAGCCCACCAGCTCACCGGTGGTTTCATCGGTGTAGCCCATGGGAGGGAATGCGGGGTCGAGACCGAGGATGAAGGTACCCTTGTCCAGGATGTACTGCAGGGAGGTGTCGCCCTCAGCTGCGGTGGTGTCGTTGGGGAAAGCCTGATCCTTGAGCAGTTTATCGGAGCCGAACCACTTGGTGGAGATCTCGGCAGCCTTGCCGTCAGCGTACATGGCCTCAAGGGTCTCCTGAACCTTGAGCATCAGGGCAACGTCACCCTTACGGAAGCCGATGGCGTAGAGCTCATCGCCGAAGTTTTCCTCGAGAATCGTAAACTCGGTGAAGTTGCCGGTGGCGGAGCAGGCGCAAAGGGGAAGAACGCAAAGGAGAAGTGCCATCATCAGGGACAGAAATCTTTTCATGATTTACCTCATTTCTCTGTCGGAAAAAGGAGAGACGGTGCACCGCCCGACAGTTCGGCGCATTTCAATGCGTTATCATTGTAGCACACTCTTGCAGAAAAATCAAGTGCTTTAGCACGATAAAACGCAAAAATGTCAAATTTATGCCCGAAAAGAGAAAAGTTTTTGTTTGACTTTTGGAGAGTGGTATGATATAATGGTCGCGTGAACGGTAAAAACCGAAAAAGGGGGGATTGCGGTGCCGACACTGAAGGATCTTGCGCAGGAATGCGGGCTGAGCCAGTCCACGCTTTCCCGTGCCCTCAATCATTGTGCGGGGACCGGTGCCGACGCGGCACGGATTGCCTGCGCGTTGAAGCGCAAGTATGCCATCCGTCCCTTCAAGTATGGGGAATTCCGGGTTGGGGTGATTCTCCCCGATACCCCGAAATATTTCTGGCATATGGCCTGGACCAGTCTGCGGGAGCGCCTGAAGATTCATGGCATCCGTTACCGTTCTGCCTTCTTTGAATCCATGCGCTGCGGCGACATTGTGGTGGAGATCCTGCGGGAAATGGAGGAGCTGGGGGTAGAGCTGGTGGTCATGCCCTTTGTGGGGGACTGCACCGATTATATCGAAAACAGCTCCATGCGCTATTTCTTTCTGTGTGAGCCCTTTGATGCCAAGAATACCTTTTCCTTCTGTGCCAACAGCTACCGCGACGGTGTGCGGCTGGGACAGCTGATGATGGACCATCTCCCCAACCAGCGGAAGATCGTTGTGGTACGGGGAAAGAACGAGACGGGCGCTCCCCGTTTGCAGGGATTCGTTGATGTGGTGGGAGAGGATCGCATCTGCGCAGATATGATGCAGCCTCTGGTGAATCTGCACCTGGTACCCGCCCTGCTGGCCCGCGAGCTGGCGGCGCTGAATGTGGATTTTGATACCGTCTGCTGCTTGAGCGGATTTTCTCACCGTGCTGCTTTGGCTATCCACAAGCTGGGATTGCTGGGCAAGGTAACGGTGGTGGGCTTTGAGGGCCCCGGCCCCGACAATTCCTACATTCGGGACGGAACCATTGCCGCCCTGATGGTGCAGGATATTACCAAGCAGGCGCAGATTTTGGCGGATGCCGTGGCCGATTACACCCGTGACGGCAAGTTCCCCGAACAGCAGTATACCATGATTGATTCCATTCCCCGACTCTTCCGGGAGTAAAGCGGGGAGGAGACAGATAGCGCAAATAAAAAAGGTGCCGCAGCCTGCGGCACCTTTTTTGTTTTATTCCTTTGGCGCAACCGTCCGAAGCCCGGTGCGGTTTTCCAACACCACCAGCCGACCGTCCTCGTGGGCGGCACAGGTGTACTCGGCCTCGCCGATGTAACCATCGGTGAGCCCTTGAGCCTCATAGCGGCGGAAGAGACCGTCGGCCAGGGGGAAGAAGCCTTCTCCCGTGCCCGCATATTCCACCAGATCGTAGGTGGCGGTGAGAGTTTGACTCTTGAAATGGCAGACCTGGCGGACGATGCCCACCCCGGGGGCGAAGTAATACTCCTTCTTCCCGCCCCGGTATCGCCAGCCGCCGGACAGCCCCTGCACGTCAATGGCAAGGCAGATGCAGCCCTCGAAGCTGCCCGCCGCCGTGGTAACGGTGCCGGCATCGGTGACGGTGAGATTGGTGGTGATGTGGTTGCTGTAATATTTCCGCTTTATCTCGGCGGTAAAGCCCACCTTCCACTCCTCCGACCACAGATGTCCCGTGGCATCCTTGAGCAGGCACCATACATCGTTGTAGAGCAGGGGATAGCCGGCGTCGCCGGTGCCCCCCATGTCCTTCCACTCAAAGCTGTAGGCGCGGTTATCGTCATAGCTGTAGGTCTTGCCCCCCTCATCCTGCTCTACGTTGCAGTAGCAGAAGAAGTTCCAGTGCCCCTTCGCGGTCAGGGCAGGATTGAAGTTGGGATCGGTGTCGAGAATGCGGCGCATGACGGTGTTGGCCACCCGGGTGTGGGTCTTCTCGAAGGGTGTCTTTGCCAGCGCCTCGGCGCGCTCCATCTGGGGGCGCACATCCACGGGGATCGAATTGTTTTGATCCTCGGGGTCGGGCTCGTAGTAGCCGTTGCGGATATAGAGCATGGTCTCCTCCCAGCTGTCCGCGTTGAAGCCGGTGCGGATGATGTGATACTCGTTCCAGAGAGTGGCGGAATTGGTCTTGGCATCCACGCCTGTTACCACGAAATTGGAGCCGGTGTCCACATAGTTGGGATCCAGTGTGCCGTCGTCGGTGTAGCTCCAGCGGTTGCCGGAGGCGAAGGGCAGCCAGCCCTCCCCGCCTTCGATGTGATAGTCCCGCAGGAGGCGGACACCGCCCTCATCCCCTTCCTTCAGCTCGAAGCGGACAATGCCCACGCCGCTCTTGTACCAGGTGCGGTAGCGGCGGTTTTTGTGGGGGATCACTGTCTCCCACAGGGCGCAGTCGGTGAAGGTCCCGGCGGGGGTCTCTACCGTCTCGTCCTCCGAGACGAAGGTGACGGTGGACTTACCGTCGCTGCCCCGGTAGACCTCGCCCACCCGCATCTTGGTGTCGTAGAGCATCCGGTCACAGGCGCCTGACAGGCAGAGCACATAGCCCGCCCGCTCGGACTTTTCCCAGGCCCCGCCGTCGCTGAAGCCGGGCTGGGCCATCATATACATCCTGCCCCCGATGAGGCGGTAGACCTCACCGGTGGCGTTGGCCGAGAACATCTGATAGCGCATGCCCCGGGTCAGGCGGTCCATTTCCTCCACCGCCAGGGCGTTGGCGTAGTAAACATCAGTCGGGGAGAGAAGGCGCTTCACCTCGGCCATCTCGGCCAGGGCCTCATCCCGGCGGTCGGTGCGCCAGTAGGCGTTCCCCAACCAGAAGTGCACATAGGCCAGGGGCTTGACCCAGCCCTCTTCTCTGAGGCGGGGGATCTGTTTGTCCCGCATGAATTCGATCCTGGCCTTGCCCGAGAGGTCATCATGGTCACGGCAGACCACAAACTGCATGGCCTCCTCGTTTCGGCTGGCCTCGGCGGCGGCGCGGATGCGCTCCACCACCTCGGGGTCCTTTTTCCCGGGCAGCCACCACCAGCCCCGCAGCAGAACATCGGCCAGGGCACTCTGCTTCTGCGCCGACTCGGGAAGCTGCTCTACCTCGGCCAGCACGTCGGCGTAGACGGCACCGAAGCCGTCCTTGTTGTCCCGGAGCTGCCAAAGCTTCAGCTCCTCTACCTTCTTCATCACCCGTTCCACCAGGGTGTCGGTTTCCTTTTCGTTCATGGCTCCGTAATCCTTTCTCAGTTGCTTGCGCCCCTCGTGCAGATGCCACTTCACTGTGCCGGCAGGCATCCGCATCCGTTCGGCGATCTCGGCAATGGAGAGCCCGTCAAAATAATGCAGACGGATGATCTCGCGTACTTGCGCCGGCAGATGGTTGACAGTATCGTGCAGGAGGGCGTTTTCTTCGGATGATACGATCAATGCCTCGATATTTTCTGTTCCCTCCGCCGCGCGGTATTCCAGCAGATCAAAGCTGATATAGTCCCGGTACTGGCGCATGATCCCCAGTGCCCTGTTCTTGGCGATGCGGCAGACCCAGGCCCCAAACTTGTCGGGATCCTTGAGGGCGTCCAGCTTCAGCCAGGCCGACACAAAGGCATCCTGCGCGGCATCCTCGGCCAGATCGTGATGGCGGGTCACCGACCGCGCCGCCGTGATCACCGCGGTGCTGTAACGGTTGACCAGAGCCTCGTATGCTCCGTCATTGCCGCAGAGGGAGAGGGCCACCAGGGTAGGGGTGGCTTCCTCACAGTAGGATTGACACATATGGCATCCTCCTTTCGTTTTGTTTTGCAGCTGCTGTCTTGTAGATGCGCCAAAGGCGAGAAAGGTTGGACAAAAACGAAATTTTTTGAAAAAACTCGGGGGAGCCTTTTGAAAAAGGCTCCCCCGAACCCCCGCGAAAACTTCCGGCAGGGAGATTTTATGAAAGTTTTTGGGGATTCTCAAGGGACTTTTTTCAAAAAGTCCCTTGAGTGGGG
>JAFTUB010000206.1 GCA_017466495.1 Clostridia bacterium | reverse complement strand
CCATTGCCTTTACCGGAAACAAGTTCGAGTTCCGTATGCTGGGGGCATCCATTTCCACCGCTGAGTCCAACATTGTGCTCAACACCGCGGTGGCCGACACCCTGCAGCAGTTCGCCGATGAGCTGGAGGGGGCAGAGGACTTCACTGCCGCCCTCAACGCGCTGATCCGCCGCACCATCAAGTCTCACAAGCGCATCATCTTCAACGGGGACGGCTATGCCGAGGCATGGCAGGAGGAGGCCGCCCGCCGCGGGCTGTGCAACTACCGCTCCACCCCCGATGCACTGCCCCACTTTGTGGATCCCAAGAATGTGGAGCTCTTTACCCGTCACCACGTCTTCACCGAAAAGGAGATGCACTCCCGCCTGGAGATCCTGCTGGAGACCTACGCCAAGACGGTGAAAATCGAGGCGCTGACCTTCGCGGATATGGTGAAGCGGGATATTCTTCCCGCGGTGTCCGATTTTGCCGCGTCCCTGGCTTCGGCTATCTCTGCCAAGCGTGCGGTGGTGCCCACCATGGCCTGCCGTTATGAGTGCGAGCTGTTTGAGAAGCTGTCCGACCTCACCGACCGCGCCTACGCTCAGGTGGACCGCCTGGAATCGGCCCTGTCAGAAGTCAAGGCTCGGGGCGGCGATGCCCTGCAGACGGCACAGGCCTACCGTGATCTCGTTCTCTCGGCCATGAACGAGCTGCGAGCTACCGTGGATACCATGGAGCCGATAACCTCAGATGAATACTGGCCCTATCCCACCTATGCCGACTTGATGTTCAGCATCTGATACGATCTGTTTTCCCCGGGGACTGCCGTGTGTCGGCGGTCCCCTTTTTTCCTGCCTTTTCCTGTGGATTTCTTGGGGGAAAAAGTAAATTCCTATTGCTTTTTGCCGCAGAAGTATGATATAATAGGTGAGGATTAATTCTAATATCTGCACGAGGGGGAACGGACATGGAGGACCTGCAGAAGGCGAACTTCTGGAAGCGGATTTCCGCAGCGATGTTTGACGGGATCCTGCTGGGGATTCTTGTCATCGGTGTCGCGCTGCTCCTCTCCACCCTCTTCGGTTATGATACCCGCGCCGACAGTCTGCAGGCGGCCTATGACCGCTATGGAGAGCAGTACGGTGTCTCCTTTGACCTTGCCGCCTCCGATTACGAGGCCATGGAGCCGGAGGATCGGGCACAGTACGATGCCGCCCTGGCTGCCATGGCGGCGGACGGGGAGATCAGTTATCTCTACGGACTGCTGCTCAACCTCACCCTGCTGATTGTCACCTTCTCGGTGCTGATCGCCTTCCTTTTGCTGGAGTTTGCGGTACCCCTGCTCTTCGGCAATGGGCAGACCCTGGGCAAAAAGGTCTTCGGCATTGGGGTGATGCGGGCAGACGGGATCAAGCTTTCCCCTGTTCTGCTCTTTGCCCGGACGGTGCTGGGCAAATACACCGTGGAAACCATGATCCCGGTGCTGACGGTGATCATGATCTACTTCGGGGTGATGGGCTTCGGCGGCACCCTGATCATCCTGGCGCTGCTGGCAGTGCAGCTGCTCCTGCTGGTGCTGACTGCTGCCCGCACGCCGATCCACGACAAGCTGGCGCAAACCGTGACGGTGGATATTGCCAGCCAGATGATTTTCGATACCCCCGAGGCCAAAGAGGCCTGGCGGGCGGCAAAGCAGGCCGCGGCAGACGGTGCTGCGGAAACCTGATGACTATACTTGCAAACATCCGTGCGGCGTCCTTTGTGCACGGATGTTGCTGATGTAAAGGGAAATTCTTTAACCAAATAAATCAATAAAAGCACAAGAAAGGCGAAACGGTATGAAAGTTGTATTGCAGAATCTGACCAAGATCTTCCCCGGCCGCAACAAAAAGGTACGGGAGGAAGTGATCGCGGTCAACGATTTCACCTTTGAGATCCCCGACGGCAAGCTGATCGGTCTCCTCGGCCCCTCCGGCTGCGGAAAGAGTACCACTCTGTACATGATCAGCGGCCTGCAGAAGCCTACGGCGGGCAAGATCTTCTTCGGTGATGACGATGTGACCGAGCTGTCTGCCGAGAACCGCGGCGTCGGCCTGGTGTTCCAGAACTACGCCCTCTATCCCCACATGACGGTGAAGCAGAACATTCTCTTCCCCCTGCAGAATCTGCGGGGCGCTGACAAGCTGAGCAAGGAAGAGATGCTAGAGCGCGCAGAGAATGCCGCTCGCCTGGTGCAGATCGACACCCTCATGGACCGCAAGCCCAGCGAGCTTTCGGGCGGTCAGCAGCAGCGTGTGGCCATTGCCCGCGCCCTGGTGAAGATGCCCAAGGTGCTCCTGTTGGACGAGCCTCTCTCCAACCTGGACGCCCGTCTGCGCCTGCAGACCCGCGAGGAGATCCGCCGCATTCAGAAGGAAACGGGAATCACCACCATCTTCGTTACCCACGACCAGGAAGAGGCCATGAGCATCTCGGATATGATCGTGGTCATGAAGGAAGGCGTGATCCAGCAGATCGGCCGTCCCCAGGATGTGTATGACGATCCCACCAACCTCTTTGTGGCCAAGTTCTTAGGTACGCCCCCCATCAATGTCTTTGAGGGTCGGGTAGAAGGCGGTCGCCTCTTTGTGGGAGCAGACGCCGTTCTGGATGTCCCCGGCGTGGCTGATCAGGCCGTGACGGTGGGTATCCGTCCCGAGGGCTTTGTGCCCGACGAGAACGGTCCCCTGGTCTGCGCCCTCAACAGCGTGGAGGTCATGGGCCGCGACGTGAGCGTGGTTTCCACCCATCCCGCCGCACAGGTTCCCGCCATTCGCTCCATCATCAACACCGACGGCGGCCTGCCCACAGGGGCCGAGGTTCGCTATTCCCTTAAACCCCGCAAGGTACTCCTCTTCTCGAAGGCCGATGAGAGCCGCATTCGATTTGAGGTGAAGTGATATGGTAGAAAGCAAGCATAAATGGAAAGCGTGGATCTACCTGTCGCCTGCCATTGTTCTGCTGCTGATCTTCACCGTGTGGCCCATCATCAACACGGTGCGGATGTCCCTGCTTGAGGGGTATAACAGCATGGCGGCGGTGGGAGGAGCCACCTATGACTTCGGCTTCGGCAACTTCAAGCAGGTGCTGGAGTACAACTACTTTCTGCGCTGCCTGGGCAACACCATGCTGCTCTGCGTGCTGACGGTACCGATCTCCACCATCCTGGCTCTGCTGATCGCTGTCTGCCTCAACGCCATCAAGCCCCTGCAGAGATTGCTGCAGACCATCTTCTTCCTGCCCTATGTGACCAACTCCATCGCCATCGGTCTGGTGTTTGCCGCCATGTTCAACATGGTCGGCTCGGCCTTCGGCGGCGAGAATGAGATCATCATCACCGCGGGTATCATCAACAATGTCATCGAGTTCTTCGGCGGACACGCCATCAACTGGATCAACTCCGGCTCCTCCTATGCCGCCAACGTGGTGGTCATGGTGGTGTACATCGTCTGGAACGCGCTGCCCTTCAAGATCCTGATCCTGCTGGGCGGCCTGCAGAGCATCAACCGCCAGTATTACGATGCTGCCCGGGTGGACGGTACCAGCCGCCGCCGCGTATTTACCCGCATCACCGTTCCGCTGCTCTCCCCCATGCTGGCCTATGTCGTCATCACCGGCTTCATCGGCGGCTTCAAGGAATATTCCAGCATCGTGGGTATTTTCGGTGAGGACATGGGTCCCGCCGGCGCCCCCGGCCGCCTCAATACCATGGTCGGATTTATTTACGACTCCCTTTCTACCCAGCAGGGCCGCGCCAGCGCCGCTGCGCTGATCCTGTTCGGGATTATCTTCGTGGTGACGATGATCAACCTCTACGTCAGCAAGAAGAAGACCCACTATTAAAGGAGGAAATGCCATGTCTGCAAACAACCATGTGACCATGCATGAGAGAGATATGCGCCGCGTTTCCTCTCAGCAGACGGTGGGAAAGATCGTCTCCAAGGTTCTGGTCTACGCCTTCCTGATTCTGATGGCTGTGATCGTGATCTTCCCCTTCTATTGGATGCTCATCTCCTCGGTGAAGTCCATCAGTGAGTACCGCCTGTCGGTGCCCACCCTCTTCCCCCGTGAGATCCTGCTCACCAACTACATCGATGCCTTCCAGCAGGCAAACCTGGGCAAGCTGTTCCTCAATACCCTCTATGTGGGCCTGGTGTCCACCCTGCTTTCCCTGGTGATCACCGTGCTCTCGGCCTTTGCCTTCGCACGGCTGGAGTTCAAGGGGAAAAACGCCCTCTTTGCTGCCCTGCTGGGCACCATGATGATCCCCGGTGAGCTCTTCACCATCACCAACTACGCCACCGTCAACTCATTCGGATGGATCAACTCCTTCAAGGTTCTGATCATCCCCTTCTTGGTGAGCGTCTTCTACATCTACCTCCTGCGGCAGAACTTCATGCAGATCCCCAACGAGCTCTACCTTGCCGCCAAGGTGGACGGCACCGGCGACCTCAAGTATCTGTGGAAGGTCATGATCCCCCTGGCGCTGCCCACCCTCATTTCCATCACCATTCTGAAGATGATGGGCGCGTGGAACTCCTACGTCTGGCCCCGCCTGGTGGCCAATGACAAGCAGTACCAGCTGATTACCAACGGTCTGCGCAATGCCTTCACCGATTCCACCGGCGACGTCAATATCCCCGTGCAAATGGCAGCGGTTGCCATCGTTTCCTTCCCCCTCTTCCTTGTCTTCATTTTCCTGCGGAAGTACATCATGAAGGGTGTGTCCCGCAGCGGAATCAAGGGTTGATTTTTCGGCCATGCCGATTGATCTTATAAACAAAATTCAAAGAAAGGATCCTATCATGAAAGCAAAAAGAATTCTCATCACCGCACTTCTCCTTGCAGCCATGTGTCTGAATCTCTTCTCCCTGGTCTCCTGTGGCGGCACAAAGGCGTCTGCAGGTGACTTCGTCATCCCTGAGGAAGGGTTTGACACCTCCAAGGAAATCACCATCAACTTCTACCACACCATGGGCTCCAATCTCCGTGACGTGCTTGACCGTTACATTGTGGAGTTCAACAAGCTCTATCCCAACATCACCATCGTCCACGAGCAGGTGGGCAGCTATGATGATGTCCGCGACCAGATCAAGACCCAGATTACCGTGGGCAACCAGCCTCACATCGCTTACTGCTATCCCGACCATGTTGCCCTCTACAACATGGCACGTGCCGTCACTACCCTCGATTCCCTCATTGAGAGCGACGTGACCGTTACCCGCGCCGACGGCTCCACCGAGACCCTGGGCCTGACCGACGAGCAGATCGCTGACTTCATCCAGGGCTACTACGAAGAGGGCCAGCAGTTTGGCGACGGCAAGATGTACACCCTGCCTCTCTCCAAGTCCACCGAGGTGCTCTACTACAACAAGACCTTCTTCCAGAAGCACAACCTCAGCGTTCCCACCACCTGGGACGAGATGGAAGCTACCATCAAGGCCATCAAGGAAATCGACCCTGATTCCATTCCTCTCGGTTATGACTCCGAGGGCAACTGGTTCATCACCATGTGCGAGCAGTCCGGTTCCGACTACACCAGCGCTACCGGCGACGAGCACTTCCTCTTCGACAACGACACCAACCGCGCCTTCGTGGCCCGCTTCAGAGACTGGTACCAGAAGGGTTATGTGACCACCCAGGAGCTCTCCGGCGGTTACACCTCCGAGCTCTTCACCAAGGCTGAGTCCGAGGCCGGCAACAGCTATATGTCCATCGGTTCCTCCGCAGGTGCAACCCACCAGCGTCCCGACAAGGTAGACGAGGCTTATCCCTTCGAGGTTGGCATCACCACCATTCCTCAGCTGGATGCAAGCAACCCCAAGGCCATCTCCCAGGGTCCCTCCCTCTGCATCTTCAAGAAGGCTGATCCTCAGGAAGTTCTCGCTTCCTGGCTGTTCGTGAAGTATCTCACCACCACCGTTGAGTTCCAGGCCGAGTTCTCCATGGCTTCCGGTTATGTTCCGGTCATCAAGTCGGTTGGCGACAACGAGATTTACAAGAGCCAGTTCCTGGACAAGGCTGACGGCGGCGACTATATCTCTGCACTCTCCGCTAAGGTCTGCCTTGAGCAGGAGAAGGCTTACTACACTTCCCCCGCATTCAACGGCTCTTCGGTTGCCCGTGACCAGGTTGGTCTACTGATGCAGAAGTGCCTCTCCGGCGACTTCAGCGACGTGGATGCTGACATCAAGAAGGCATTTGCCGAGGCTGTTGCTGAGTGTAAGTACCAGGCAGGCTGATCGGAATGATCCATCCTGTTTCTCATTTTTCCCGGCGGCTTCTCGCCCTTCTGCTGGCGGCGGTCATGCTCCTCTGCATGGCTGCCTGCGGGCAGGGGGAGGAGAACCCCGCGGAGGGCGAGCATATTGATTATGCCGCCGCCATTCCCCTGGATATGCAGTCCGAGACCCTGAAGCAGGAGGTTACCGTTCATGCTTATGTGGACGGAGACACCACCCACTTCAATGTTCCCGAATCGGTGATGCCCGGCGGTGTGCTGAAGGCAAGATATCTCGCCGTCAATACCCCCGAGTCCACCGGCAAGGTGGAGGAATGGGGCAAGGCCGCATCCAATTTCACCCGTGAAAAGCTGGCAGGTGCCGCTTCCATCCTCATCGAGTCGGACGATGGGAAGTGGAACGCCGATTCCACCGGCGGCCGCTACCTGGTGTGGGTGTGGTACAAGCCCGCAGGCGCTGACACCTGGCGCAATCTCAACCTTGAGCTGCTGCAGGAGGGGCTTGCCATTGCCTCCAACTCGGCCAACAATCGCTACGGCGAGACCTGTATGGCCGCCATTAACCAGGCCAAGGCAGAGCTGCTCCACGTTTACTACAAGGAAAAGGACCCCAACTTCCCCTACGGCGAGGCCACTGAGCTGACCCTGAAGGAACTGCGCTGCCACATTGCCGACTACGACAACACGAAGGTAGCCTTTGAAGGGGTCGTGACCAAGAACAACAGCAACACCGCCTATGTGGAGGAGTACGACGCCGAAACCGGCCTTTACTATGGCATGACGGTCTATTACGGCTACGCCCTCAACGGCACGGGTCTGCAGATCCTGTCGGTGGGCAACCGGGTCCGCATTGTGGGCACGGTGCAGTACTATGAAACCGGCGGTTCCTATCAGGTGTCGGGCCTGGAGTACTCTCCCATGCGCCCCACCGATCCAAACAATATCCAGCAGCTGGGCGAGGGCTTCGCTCCCGCCTATGTGAAGACCTCTCCCACTGACTTCCACGGCGAGGTGACCCTCACCCTGGAGGAGGAGAGCAAGACCTTCCCCTATGCTGAGCTGGCACTTTCTACCTCCCTTGAGATGCAGGATTTGCAGGTGGTGAATGTCTATACCACCACCAACGAAGAAAGCTCCTCCAAGGGAGCCATGACCCTGACCTGCCAGGCGGCAGACGGGTCGACTGTGGTGGTTCGCACCATCGTGCTGTACGATGCCAACGGGACCATGGTCACCGCCGATGCCTACATGGGGAAGACCCTGACTGTCCGCGGTCTGGTGGACCGCTTTGACGGGGAGTACCAGATCAAAGTCTTCTCGGCCAAGGATATTACGGTTCAGTAATCAAAAAATAAAATATTAAGGAGATACCCGCTATGAAGAAACTCTTTGCACTTCTGTTGGCTATGCTCATGTGCATGAGCTGCCTCGCAGCCTGCGGTGACGAGCCTGTGGTGATCGAAGGTCCCACGCTGGACGACGCTGCCGCATACCTCTACAACCTCTACAAAGACGGCGCGGTAAGCACCCCCAGCGATTATGACGTTGCAGGCAAGATCCTGATCGATTCGGTTCCCTTCACCGTAACCTGGACGGTTGACAACACCGCCATCCTCATCGAGGAGAGCGCCACCGCCGGTTTCTACACCGTCAATGTTCCCGACAAGAACGAAGCTGAGATGCCCTATGTGCTCACCGCTACCGTCAGCGATGCTGAGGGCAATACCACCACCAAGACCTTCAACCGCTCCATGCCCGTGGTGGACAAGTCCTCCATCGTGTCCAACCCCGAGGCTGACACCGCCTACAAGTTCTTTATGGCTCAGGCAAATGTAGGCCAGACCCTGTACGCTACTCATGAGCTCCAGGACAACAAGTATATCAAGTCCACCGCCGATGCAAAGGCCGCTCCCGACTTCTTCGCCGAGGCAGCTGACGGCGGCTTCAAGTTCTACACCCTCATCGATGGCGCAAAGAACTACGTTACTGCTTCCACCACCAAGTCCGAGGACGGCAAGGTCAGCAAGTACCTCAACTACAGCGCAGAGGGCACCGTTTGGACCTATGTTGCTGAGGTAAATGCCTGGACCACCACCGTGGACGGCACTGAGTATGTTGTGGGTACCTACAGCTCCTACAACACCTTCTGCATCTCCGAGTCCAGCTATATCAACGCTGAGAACACCGGTAAGACCCAGTTCCCCGCAGGCCTGGTTCCCAAGGCTGACGCCGAGTCCGCAGCTCCCGCTGAGGGCCCCGAGGTTTACAAGACCGCCGCTGACATTGTGAACGCTGCTTACGCTCTGGCTGAGGACGCAGTTCTCTCTGCCGGCGAGAAGTACACCCTCACCGGTGTGATCACCGCGGTGAACTCCGCTTACAGCGAGCAGTACGGCAACGTTACCGTCACCATCACCGTGGCGGATATGACCGACAAGCCCATTGAGTGCTTCCGTCTGAAGGGCGAGGGCGCTGACAAGATCCAGGTTGGCGACAACATCACCGTGACCGGTGTCATCAAGAACTACAAGGGTAAGGTTGAGTTTGACGCAGGCTGCACCCTGGACGCTTACCAGACCGCAGAGCAGATCGTTACCGCTGCATACGCCCTCGAGCAGGGCAAGAGCCTGGAGAACAAGGCTACCCTGACCGGCGTGATCACCGCTGTGAACACCCCCTACAGCGAGCAGTACAAGAATGTCACCGTTACCATCAAGGTGGGTGAGATGGCTGACAAGCTCATCGAGTGCTTCCGTCTGAAGGGCGAGGGCGCCGATACCATCAAGGAAGGCGACACCATCACCGTTTACGGTGAGCTCACCAACTACAATGGCAAGATCGAGTTCAACTCCGGCTGCGTTCTGCTGGCCGTTGCCGGCGCTGAGGGCGAGACTGAAGAGCCCGCTGCTCCCGCAGTTCCCACCGAGACCACGCCCATCGCCGCCCTGGCTGCCATGACCGAGGCCTCCACCGAGAGCTTCCTCGTAAAGTGTAAGGTTTACGAAGTGAAGAACACCACCTACGGTAACCTCTACATCCAGGACGAGGCAGGCAATACCCTCTACATCTACGGCCTGTACGACGCTACCGGCGCGGTTCGCTACGACGCCATGGCCGCTGATGATCAGCCCCAGGTCGGCGATACCATCACCGTCCTCGGTCCCATCTCCATCTACAAGGAAACTCCCCAGCTGGCCAACGCCAAGCTGATCGCTTGCGAGTAAGATTATTTAGATCGTGTTTCGCGGGGGAAGGGGAAGCCTTTCGAGAAAGGCTCCCCCTTCCCCCGCACCCCTATCCCCCGCGAAAGCTTTCGCGAATTTGATTTATACGAAACAAAAAGCACTGCCCCAGCCAAACAGTTAGTACCGACTGTTAGGTTGGGGCAGTGCCTTTGGTTACTGCAAGAAATGCGTGAAAGTTTTTGGGGGTGCAGGGGGACTTTTTTCAAAAAGTCCCCCTGCGTTCTTTTTTATTCAAATATCCCCTGCATTTTCTCAAACGCATCCATCGCAGTGCGGTGATGGGTGAGGGGGGTGATGGAGATGTAGCCTTCGCGGATGGCGTCGATGTCCACCGAGAGGTCATCGGTGCGTACGCCGGTGGGCTCGCCCTCCTGGGTATAGAGGTTTTCTCCCCGCTTCACAAAGCGGTCGGAGTAGAAGATCCCGCCCTGGCGGGTAATGCGCATTCCCCGCACCACCGGGGGGATGTTCACGTTGTAGAGGAGGTTCCGGGAAAAGAGTTCTTTCTCGCGGAAGGCCTCGAAGACAGCCTCCAGGTGGTCGAAGGAATCCATGAAAACATGGGCCTTGGCCGAGAGGGCAATGCCCGGGGTACCGGAGCGCGCGCCCTCGAAGATGGCACCGATGGTGCCCGAATACACGATATCCTCTCCCAGGTTGTAGCCGCAGTTGATTCCCGAAATGAGGAGATCGTACTGCACACCCAGGCCCACCGTGCCGAAGCGCACGCAATCGGCGGGGGTGGAGGACATGGCGTAGGCGGTGATGTCGGGGGCAAGCTCGACCTCCTTGATTTTCACGGGATGGAAGAAGTCGAGGGCCTGGCTTTTGCCGCTCTGCTCCTTGTTGGGGGCAACGGCGGTGACCTCGCCGAATCGGCGGGCGAAGCGAATCAGCTTGGGCAGGGCAGGGGAGCGGATCCCGTCATCGTTGGTGATGAGAATTTTCACAGCCAGCCCTCCGTTTCCTGTTTGAAGGCACTCAGCCGCGCATCGGCATCGGCCAGCAGGCGGCGCATCTCGGCGCGGTTTGCCACAGTGGCACCCGAGGCGCAGGCGTGGCCGCCGCCGTGATACTTGGAGGCGATCTCGTTCACCGTAACAAAGCGGGAGCGCAGGCGGACGCGGATGCTGCCGTCCTCGCAGTCGATAAAGGCGATCCAGATCAGGCTTCCGCGAATCGCGTCCATGTAGGACACCGAGGCGCAGGCCTGCTCAAAGGAAAGGGCAAATTTCTCCTGCATGGCCCGGGTGACGTGAAGGTAGGCCACACCGTGCTCGGTGCGCTTGATGCGGCCGAGCATATAGGCCTGGAACTGCAGGGCGTTGAAGTCCTTCATGTACAGGTTGGCGTACAGGCGGTCGGTGTCGATCCCGCAGTCCAGCAGCATGCCTGCCAGGCGCATGGTGTCTCCCGACACCGAGCGGAAGCGGAATCGGCCCGAGTCGGTGACCATGCCGGTGTAGATGCAGGTGGCGGCGATTTCGTCCATCTTCAGCTCATCCCGGAAGGCATCATAGAAGGCGGCGATCATCTCGCAGGCTGAGGAGCGCTCCTCCTCCACCCATTCCAGGGGGGCATAGGGGTCCACATTGATGTGGTGGTCGATCTTGATCAGCTCCCGGCAGAGGGAGAAACGCTGATCCGAGATACGGTCAGCGGTGGCGGTGTCGATAACAATGCCCAGAGCATCGGCAAAAGCCGCGTCGGGCAGGGGAGAGTTCTCTTCCCCGAGGAAGGAAACATACTCGCAGAAGTCGGTGTTGGACAGGAGAACCGACTTCTCGGGGTAAGTCAGCCGCAGGATCTGTTGGAGCCCTTTGGTGGCCCCGGTGCAGTCCCCGTCGGGACGCTTGTGGCGGAAGATGATAATGTTGGAATATGCTTTGATCTTATCCAAAATGGGGGTCATGTTGGCGTTCATTGGGGTACCTCCGAGAGTGCATTGAGGTCGTCCAGCAGGCGCATGGCCTCCTCGCGGTCCCGCAGGGTGGCACCGCTGGCCTTTTTGTGCCCGCCGCCGCCGTACTTGACGGCGATGGGGTTGATGTTGTGGCGGTTGGAGCGGATCTCGCAGAGCACACCCTCCTCGGTCTCGGTGAAATTAACCCAATTGTCGATTCCCCGGATCTCGGACATGACATTCACCATGCCCCGGGAGAGGGTGAAGGAGTCGGCGTCATAGGCCGCCGCTTCCTCGCGAGTGGTGTAGATGTAGGCCACCCGATGTGGGGTGGTTTGAATCTTGAGGGTGAAGCGTGCCCGCAGCTGAATGGAGGCAAGGGTGTCGGCATAGAGATTGCGGTAGATATCCGCCGTCTCAAAGCCCCGTTCCATGAGGAACGCGGCGTGACGGAAGGTATCGGCGCTGGTGGAATCGTAACGGAATCGGCCCGAGTCAGTGATCATGCCGGTGTAAAGCGCCTTTGCCGCCACCGGAGAGACGGTCAGTCCGCATTCCATGGCGAAGGCGGTGACAAGGCCGCAGCAGCTTTCCTGGCTGTTGTCGGTGACCTCCTCCTCTGCGATCTGCTCCACAAAGATGTGATGGTCGATGCGTGCGGTGTGGGCGGCAAGGGTGTAGCGCTCGTCGCTGATCAGCGAGCGGGCGGAGGTGTCGAGAATCATGGAGAGGGCACCGGCAAACTGTTCGTCGGTGAGCGTATCCATGGGGCGGTCGGGGATGAAGGCGTAGCGGGGCGTCATATCGCCGACCATGAAGATCTCCTTCTCCGGGAAGGAATCGTGCAGAATATGCCAAAGCCCGACCTGGCTGCCCAGCGCGTCGCCGTCGGGATTTTTGTGACGGTGCAGAATAATGCGCGAATGGGCGCGGATCTGGCGGAGAATGGATTCAAACATAGGGTGGTTCCTTTCGTGGATGGTCGGTCAGGTGAAGTCATCGAAGTAGCCCTTGTACTCCACCCGGAGCGGACTGTCCGGGAAGAGGTAGCGGTGCAGCTCAATGAAATAGTTGTCGGTCATGCTGGCGATATAGTCCACCACGATCTGATGGGGATCGCAGGCCTCGTAGGGCCTCTCCCGCTTGTAGTGAACGGTGTTGACAAAGTCGATGTGGTGGCGGAAGATGGGGGAATTTCGGTTCCCCTGCCCCAGGTCATCCAGCAGCTGGCCGTAGACCTCGCCCATCATGGGCTTGACGGTGGTGTCCAGCCCCGCAAAGGACGCGGCGTAGTGGTAGATGCGGCGGTAGTTGTCCAGCCGCGACTTCCGCAGAGCCCGGAAGTGCTTGGCATCCAGCTTGATATAGGGCTTGCCGTAGCTGTTTTCGATGACATTGACCACCAGGTTGTTGATGATTTCGGCATTGATGGAGCCGATGTCCTCGTTGAAGAACATTCTCTCCTCCGCCATCTTGGCCCGGGCAGCATCCTGGCGGTCCTTTCCCAGGTAGGCAATGATGTCGGCGAGGCGTACCACCGCCCCCTCCAGGGTACAGGGCATCATGCTCTGCACGGCGGCGGGATTGGTGTAGCATTCCTCGATAATACGGTCAAACTGGGCAAAGCTCTCAAGGGGCTCGGGATAATACTCCTCGCATTCGATTTCACCGTTGTGGGCAGCGATGCCGTTGAGGGTCTGCAGGGTGATGTTGTAGGGGAAGATGCCGTCCAGCACCCGCACCGAATGGATGTTGTGATAGAAGTGCCGCCCGGTGTGGCGGAAGGACAGTTCGTCCAGGTAGGCCTCGCCGGTGTGGGCAAAGGGGGGATGCCCCAAATCGTGCCCCAGGGCAATGGCCTCAATGAGATCGAGATTGAGGTGCAGAACGGTGCCGATGGTGCGGGAAATGCGGGACACCAGCTGCACGTGCAGACTGCGGCGGGTAATATCATCGTTCTTGCAGAGCGAAAATACCTGAGTCTTGTCGGTGTAGCGGTTGTAATAGGGGCAGTGCATGATCTTGTCGATGTCATGCACAAAGGTAGGCCGCCATACGGTGGCGCTGTCTTTGGCCACGTCCCGGCGGCGGATTACGTCACGGTCGGGGAAGGCCACCGCGGGGAAGCGGCCGGTGCGGTTGGCCTCCTCGATCTGACGGGTCAGCTCCTCGGTGAGGCGTTCATATTTGGGCATGGGATACCTCCGTGGGGGATGGATGGGGAATCAATATCCCGTGGCGTTCTGCTCCTGCTTGGCGATCTTGACGATGCGGCTGGTGCCCAGGCGGTCAGCGCCCAGGTTGATGAAGTCCTCAGCGTCGGCAAGAGAAGCAATGCCCCCTGCCGCCTTGATGCGGACATTGGGGCCGATATGCTTGGCGAAGAGCGCCACATCCTCCCGGGTAGCGCCGCCGGTGGAAAAACCGGTGGAGGTCTTGATATAGTCAGCCCCCGAGAGGGTCACCAGCTCGCACATTTTGATCTTTTCCTCGTCAGTGAGCAGGCAGGTCTCGATGATGACCTTGAGAATCTTCTCGCCGCAGGCGGCCTTCAGCGCCTTCAGCTCGGCGAGAATCTCGTCATATCGGCCCGACTTGAGGTGGCCTACATTGATGACGGTGTCGATCTCGTCTGCGCCGTTTTCCAGGGCATCACGGCACTCGAACACCTTGGCCGCAGTGGTGGTGTAGCCGTTGGGGAAGCCGATGACGGTGCAGATGGCCAGGCGATCTCCCACATAGGCCTTGGCTTCCTTCACATAGGCGGCAGGAATGCACACCGAAGCGGTGCCGAAGCGAATGCCGTCATCGCAGACGGCGCGGATATCGTCCCAGGTTGCGCTCTGGGCGAGAAGGGTGTGGTCACACTTGGAGAGAATGGTTTCGATGTTCATGATTTATACCTCACTTTTGTTTTTCCTGTTCCTTGATTCTTTTCTGCCAGCATTTGTGGCACATGGCAACATAGCGGTCGTTGCCCCCCAGCATGATCTGGTCGCCCTCGGTGACTACCCGCATCTCGGCGTCCAGCCGGGCGTTGATGGTAGCCTTGGCCCCGCAGGCGCAGATGGTCTTGATCTCGGTGATGGATTCCGCCACCTCAAAGAGCCGCCGGCTGCCGGGGAAAAGATGACAGAGGAAGTCGGTGCGCAGACCGAAGCACATGACGGGGATATTGTAATCGTTGACGATCTGATGCAGCTGGTCGATATGGGCCTCGGTGAAGAACTGGCACTCATCGGCGATGATTACATCGGCCTCGGTGTGATGGGCGGCGAACTGGGCCAGGATGTTATCCTCCGGGGCCACGGTGTCGCACTCAGCCCAAAGCCCAATGCGGGAGCGAATGATCTTCTCCCCATCCCGATCATCCAGGGCGGGCTTGATCAGCCAAACCTTCATATTGCGCTCTTCGTAGTTGAACTTGGTGATCAGAGCCTGGGCGGTTTTGGAGGATCCCATTGCGCCGTATTTGAAATAGAGCTTTGCCATGGGTGTCTGCACCTTCCTTTCCTCATATCATTTCATTATATCATATTTTTCGTTTCACTGCAAGTACAAAATTGGGCAAAATGTCGAAAAATTTCCGAAAAAGAAGGCGCTGCCGCATTTGCGGCAGCGCCTTCTTTTTCCATTATTCCAACAGAAGAGCCTGCAGTTCATCAAAGGTCATCCCGGCGATATACGGCGCGGGATCAATGGGGGACAGCGCGCCTGCCTCCTGTCCGATCAGCTGCGCTTCCAGCTCTTCGATGGGCGCATTGCCGAAGAAATCACCGGAGATAGCGATGCCATCAATCCTGGTTTTGTTGCGCTTGATCTCAGCCTTGACCATACCGAAGGGGTACTTCTTCTGCCGATATACCGTGTAGTCGGTGAGATACCGCCGATCGGAATAGATCCACTCCGCACCGGTGTTCCGCCGATACAGCCGTTGGATCTCCTCATTTTCGGGGGGAGATGTGATCTCGGCAGCCGCCGCAACCCGGGCTTCAATGGCATCGATGAAAGCCTCAGTGGTGATGGGCTCGGACATCAGCGACCGCAGATTCACCACCCGGCTTTGGTGAGACTTGACGGCGTGATACTCCAGCTTCTCCCGATTGACCTTGAGCACCTGCTGCATGACGGCCGTATCTGAGTCGAAGAGCAGGGTGCCGTGATGCAGGATCCGTCCGCCGGTTGAGTACTGGGCGTTGCCCGAGAACTTCTTTCCTTCGCAGAGCAGATCATTGCGCCCGCTGAGCTCGCACACCAGCCCGAGATCTGCCAGCGCTTCGATGATGGGACGGGTGAAATAGGCATAGTCCAGCGCCTCCGCACGATCGGCAGAGGTGATGAAGGTATAGTTGACATTGCCCAGGTCATGGTAGACCGCGCCCCCGCCGGTGATGCGGCGGCTGACGGTAATGCCGGCTTCCCCGGCGTAGGACAGATTCACCTCGGCGTAGGCGTTCTGATTCTTGCCGATCACCACGGTGGGGCGGTTCTGCCAAAGCATGAACACATCGTCCCGGGTGTGGGCAAATAGATATTCCTCGATGGCCAGGTTCAGGTAGGGATCGGTGGTGTGCAGGCGGATATATTTCATCTTTCCTCTTTCCCTCATGTAAAATGGGGGGTGCCGGAATCGGCACCCCCCATCGGGTTATGATAACTTAGATGCCCTTCTTAGCGCGCTCGATTTTCTCGAGGTCGGTGAAGTTGTTGGAAGCAACGTGTCCGGGCAGGGGCATGATCTTCTCGTGCAGGGCGTCGATGATCCAGTCAGCCTGCGGGAAGAAGCTCTTCTCCAGCTCGAATGCAGGGGTGATCCAGTTACGGGAGCCCACAACAACGGGAGGACCATCCAGGTAGTCGAAGGCCATCTCGGCGATGTTGGAAGCCATGTCGCGCATGACGGAGTTTCTCTCGCAAGCGTCGCCGACGATGAGGATCTTACCGGTCTTCTTGACGGACTCGAGAACCTTCTCATAGTTGAAGGGAACGATGGAGCGGGAGTCAATCACCTCAGCGGAGATGCCGTACTTCTCCTCGAGAATCTTGGCAGCCTCCATCGCGCGGTAGAGAACAGCGCCGATGGTGAGGATGGTGACGTCCTTACCTTCCTTCTTCACGTCGGGCTCGCCGAAGGGAATCTCGAAGTGGCCAACCGGCACACCTTCCTTAACGAACTCTTCGCCGAAGCCGTAAACTCTCTGAGACTCGAAGAAGACAACGGGGTCGGTGCCTTCCAGAGCGGAGGTCATCAGACCCTTGGCATCGGTAGGCGTGGAGGGGAATACCACCTTCAGACCGGGGATGTGTGCACAGAGTGCAGTCCAGTCCTGAGAGTGCTGAGCACCGTACTTGGAGCCCACGGAAACGCGGAGAACGATGGGCATCTTCAGAATGCCGGCAGACATTGCCTGCCACTTAGCCATCTGGTTGAAGATCTCGTCGCCTGCGCAGCCGATGAAGTCGGCGTACATCAGCTCAACGATTGCACGGCCGCCGCACATTGCGTAGCCCACAGCGGAGCCGACGATAGCGGACTCGGAAATGGGAGAGTTGAAGAAGCGGTGGTAGGGAATTGCCTCGGTCATCTTCTTGTAGACACCGAATGCGCCGCCCCAGTCACGGTTGTCCTCACCGTAAGCGATGAGGGTGGGATCCTCGTAGAACTTGTCACTGATGGGCTCGAAGAGACCGTCGGTGATGTGGTACATCTTCATCTTGGAAACGGGCTTGCCGTTTGCATCCTTAGCGGTGCGAACCTTGCCT
>JAFTUB010000205.1 GCA_017466495.1 Clostridia bacterium | reverse complement strand
TCTGTTTGACCAATACCGCGGGATGCACCTCTGCTGCGCCGCCTGCGGCACCCCTCTGGCTGAGGATACCCGATTTTGTCCCCACTGCGGTCAAAAAACCGCCAACGGGGCAGATGCGCACCATAAGATAGACAAGGAGAACACGAAATGAAACACCATGTACACATCCGCCGCGCCCTGGCTCTTCTGCTCTGCACGGTCATGCTGATGGGCCTTCTGCCCACCTCCGCATTTGCCGCCAAAGAGATGTTCATGCAAATCACTCAAGCAGGGGTAACCGATATTGATACCCCCCAAGCCGGGCAAAAGGGCGACTATACGGGAACAGTCGTCAACACAGGCCTGTTTACCATTTCCAAAATCGAGTATTACGAGACTTCCAACAATCGGCTGAAGCCCGAATATGAAAGTTTCAAAGCAAACACCGCGTACTATGTTCTGGTTTCGCTGAAAGCCCGCTCCTCACATTATGTGGCCTTCAACGGTTCCACCGGCGCGCCGGAGGTCACCGCTACCTTAAACGGCCTCCCCGCCACCGCTGTGGATCTGGGTCCCAGCAGCAACAGTACCGAGTTCGGGATCAAATATCAATTCCCGGCAACGGCAAACGTCATCACCGAAGTGAATGTCACAGGCCTTGACAAGCCCACCCACGCCCAAGTCGGCGACACCACTGTAGAGACCAACAACATCCGTGTCCATGCGGAAAAGGTAGAATGGAACCATCAGGACGGCAATCCCCTCAACGGCACGTTTGAGTACGGCAAAACTTATGTGGCAAGCTTCTACCTCATCGTGGACAACTCCACCGACTTCGCCAAGGATTACGACCATTTCCTGGCAACGCCGGAGCAACCCATGCCCGCTGTCACGGTTACCGTTGACGGAATTCCCGCCACCACCGTTTTGCCCGACTACGGCAGAAACCCCTTCATGCGCTGCCTGAAGGTATCTGTACTGTACAAATGCGAGCAGAAAACCACAATCGATTCCATCAAGATCTCCGGTGTCAAGGAACCTGTTGCCGGAGGCCCCATCAATTACGCATTCAACTTTGACACGAGCGGATACCAGCGCGGCGAGCAGAATGACGAGGTATACCACAACGGCGCGGCCTGGCGTGTGGATGGCGGTGCCTACCTGAAGACCTCCACCGGAACCTTCGGGGCCAATGAGACCTATCAGATCGTCATTCACCTCAAGGCGAAGGACGGCATTGAATTCAAGGCTGACACCAACGGCAATACGCAAATGACCGCCACGGTTAACGGCAAGCCCGCCGAGATCAAAAGCAATCGCAGCGAGGCAATCGTAACGTATACCTTCCCCAAGACGGGCAATATCATCCTCGACACGGTTGGTGTTGCCGATGTTGATATTCCTGAAGCCGGAAAAACGCCCGACTACAGTGTTACCTACACAAACGCAAACTACGGCCCTGCAAATTACAATGATGCAACCACGAAAAACGGTATTTCCTGGTACAACGAAACCGATAAAAAGAATATGTCCCCCTCTGACAAGTTTGAACCCGGGAAAACCTATACTGCGCTGATTACGGTTTGGACGAATGAAGGATATGAATTCCGGTACAAATCCGGCGCGATCAACGTGACCGGCACGGTCAACGGCAATGCTGCCGATGTGTCCTCCCGCAGCGACGTGGAAGTGACCCTTTTCTACACCTTCCCCAAGCTCGCGGAGCACAAATGCGCCCCCAAGAAGATCGACGAGATCAAGGCAACCTGTACCGCCGAAGGTAAACAGGCGTACTACTTCTGCCCCGAGTGCGGCAAAATTTTTGAGGACGCCAAGTGCACCAAGGAAATTGCCGACATCAATGCCTGGGGCAAGATCCCTGCTACCGGTCACACCGGCGGCAAGGCCACCTGCACCGAACCGGCCAAGTGCAAGAACTGCGGGCTGGGCTACGGTGAGACGGGCGAACATGACTACGGCACCGGTTGGGACTACAAAGATGCCATGGGTCACGCCCACAAGTGTAAGACCTGCGGTGCCCCTGATACCATCCAGCCCCATACCGCCTCCGGCGCAGCCAAATGCGGCGAGGCTTCCAAGTGCTCCGCCTGCAAGGCAGAGTTCGGCGAGATCATGCAGCACCAGTGGAGCAGCACCTACACCTACAGCGACAACAAGGGGCACGCCCACAAGTGCACCGTCTGCGGCGACCATGACACCGTTCAGCCTCACAGCGGCGGGACCGCTGACTGTCAGAACAAAGCAAAATGCGTCGGCTGCGGCGCCGAGTACGGCAAGACCGGTGACCACAAGTGGAGCACGACCTGGGACTACACCTCGTCTTCCGGCCACGCGCACAAGTGCACCGTGCCGGGTTGTGACGAGCATGACTCCACCGTCAAACATACCCCCGGCCCAGAGGCCACTGAGAAAGATCCTCAGCTCTGCACCGCCTGCAAGTTCGTCATTACCCCCACGCTCTCCCACACGCACAAGCTGACCAAGGTAGATGAGGTGGACGCCACCTGTACCAAGGCAGGCAAAAAGGCTTATTACACCTGCGCCGGCTGTGACGCGATCTTCAGCGACAGCAAGGGCAGCAAGCCCATCGAGGATGCAGACAGTCTGATTATTCCCGCCGCCGGCCACAAGGAATCCTCCTGGAAGAAGGATGCTGACAACCACTGGAAGGAATGCACCGTGAAGGACTGCGGTGCCATCATCAGCGACACCAAGGAAAGCCACGTTTTCGGTGACGATGACAAGTGCGATGTCTGCAGTTACAAGCGTGCTGCTGCCACCACCGCTAAACCCGAAACTACCGCTAAACCCGAAACTACCGCTAAGCCCGAAACTACCGCTAAGCCCGAAACTACCGCTAAGCCCGACAATACTGCCGCACCCGAAACCACCGCTAAGCCCGATGATACCACGAAGGCCCCCGACACATCTGCGCCCGAGACTACAGCTCCCAATGCTGCTGAGCCTCCTGCCGCACAGGAAAACAACACACCTTGGATCATCATGGCAGCTGCACTCGGCGTTGCTGCTGTCTGCATCGTTGTTCTCACCGTGGTGCTGATCAAGAAAAATAAAAAGGCATAAGCCCAAGGAGGAAGACCGGGGTGATTAAACTGAATTGGATTCTGCTCGGCCTGGGAATCACTGCTGCGGCTGTGGCAGGCTGCATTACTGCAGCCTGCTGCAGACGCTCGGCACAAAGTAATGACGACATCGACGGCGGTGTGGTCAAACGCCACTGGGCCGATGCACCAAAAGTCATCGAATCTACTGAAATCACCGAATTTCACGGGGAGATTTCCCTGTTTGCATCGTACGAAACCGACGGACTGGGACACCGTGTCTACCGTCTGGGCGCTGTCGTCCGGGACGGAGAAGTGCTGGTGACGTATGACTGGCACGATCGGCAGGGAAAATCAGACAAAGCCGAGTACAAAGCAGATACGGATTTCATGGCACGCCTGCAGGAGATCGTTGCGGCGCACGATTTCGCACAGTACAACGGCTACTACCACACCGTCAGCGGTCTGCCGGATATGTACGGCGAGACCCTGCACATCATCTACGCCAGCGGCGAGCGCATTGATGTTCATGATAATCAAAGCGGATTTCTGCCGCTCCAAGCCGAGCGGGCGCTGATTATGCTGTTCGGCGCGGCAACCCAACCGGAAACTAAATAAAAATGGAGGATTATGTGATGTCAATTTTCGACAAGCTGAAGAAAAACGTACAGACTGCGGTGAAAACCGCAGCGGCACAAACTTTTGCCGACAAAGAAACCTTCACTTTCACCGCACTTCCCGAAAGCCTTGCCGAGCTGCAGGCCTTGCCCGAAGCATCCCTCACCAGCCCATTCGCCACCGCCGCGCTGACCGTATGCGCCCTCTGCGCTTACGCCGCCGACCGTGAGATCGGCCGGGAAATGATGAACTTCCTGCTTGGCCCCCGCCCGCTGAACAATTTCCAGATTTCCTTCCTCAACGAGCGCTTCAGTGAAGGGCACCATGTTCCCTTCTCCTACTTCAAGGGTGCTGTTCCCGCCAATGATTACACCCCCGACACCCCCTTCACCATCACCGTGGAATCGGGTGCGTATTCCGATGCCAACGAAGGCTACAAGAAGCTCTTCATCCGAAGCGGCGGTGCCGACAGCCCCCGGGAGATCGTTCTGCGCATGACCTCCGACGGCAAGTGGTACCTGTGGGAACAGTTCCTGCTGGTAGGCATCCGCAAGCCCAAGTCCGAAGATCCGTGGGCGTAAAATCAAAGCTTTTGGCAGCAATGATGACCATTTCGATCCTGTTCGGGCTGTTTGGCTGTGGAGGAAAGGGGGAGAGCGAGTGGCAGCAGCTCACGGTGAGCCGCAGTCACATGAATGCCGCACAGTGTTTTCACTTTCACATTTTCCCCAATGAGCCCGGGCAGATGCTTCTGACAGGATATTGTACCGACCGGGACGGGACGGCATATGCCTCGGAAACGGGGACCGTCCTGTCCGAGGCAGCGGTGCGGCAGCTCCGCGGCATGAAACTGGACAGTCTTCCGAACAAAAAAAGCGCTCCATTCTCCCCATTCACCGTGTCGGACAGTACCGTACAAAAGCTGACTCTGACCTATGCCAACGGAAAAGAAAAGCAGAAGGAGCTCTCCGACAAAGTGCTGGATGCTGTGTTTGCGATGCTTCTTCGCGAACTGTCGCGAAAGATCACTTCTGTTGAACAGGTGAACCTCCGCATCAACGGTATGCGGGTGACCGAGGAATATGTCATCGAAGGGGGAGATCCCGCCCGGATCTCCCTATACCGGTTTTCTTATGCCGACGGCAAGGAAGTGCGCAAACCGGAAAAAAATATTTTCTGCAGCCCGGATGCGCTGCTTGACCTGCTCAATTCCTGCAATGTCCTGAGCTGGGACGGCTTTCTCGGCCGGCATCCCGCAAATGTGACGGACGGGGATATATTTATGTTTACCGCTGCGGTGAATGGCGGAACAACGATCCGCGCCGAAGGCTCGGCAAATTACCCCCGGGGATATGGCGAATTTGTCCGTACGCTGAATCAGTTGCTGAGCGAAACGCCGCCGGCTGATTCCGGTACTGAGGATGACTGACCCCCGGCAAAATGTACAGGAGGCGTGACCATGGGGCTGTTTGACAAGAAATTCTGCTCGGTGTGCGGAGAAAAGATCGGTTTTCTCGGCAATCGGAAGCTGGAGGACGGAAACCTTTGCAAGGATTGCGCCCGCAAGCTCTCCCCCTTCTTCCGTGAGCGCCGCTCTTCCACCGTGGAGGAGATCCGCGCACAGCTGGCATATCGGGAGGAAAACCGAAGTGCACTGGACTCCTTCCACCCCACCCTTGTCTATGGCGAGGATGAAAAAATCTATCTCGACCTGAATGCAAAAAAGATGATCGTGACGTCGGCTTCCGATTTCCGGGAGGACAATCCCGACATCATTGATGTGGCACAGATCATCGCCTGCGAGGCTGACATTGAAGATAACAAAGAAGAGATCTTCTATGAGGACAGCCAGGGCAACGAAAAAAGCTACACCCCGCCGCGATACAGCTATGCATATGAATTCCGCATCACCTTCCGGATCGATTCCCCGTGGTTTGATGAGATCACGGTGGATCTGAACCCCGAGAGCCGCCCCGAAAGCAAAGAGGATGATCTGTATGCGGAATGGCAGATGCGTGTCTCCGAGCTGAAGACCCACATCGCGCGCATGAACCATATCCCCACTGTCCGGGACATCATCCTGGGCCCGATTTCCGGTTATTCCGACACGTTCCTGGAACAGCAGGCAAAGTTCAGGGGAATGAACCCCAGCCTGCAGGAAACGGCAGGTGAACCAGCCCCCGAGCTCGATGTCCCGGGGCAGGACGCCCATCCGAAGGAGAGCGTGTGGAAATGCGCCTTCTGCGGAAGCGAGAGCAGCGGCAAATTCTGCCCGGAATGCGGGGCACTGCGGCCCGAGAAAGACTGGCAGTGTCCCCGATGCGGCAGCAAAAACGAAGGAAAATTCTGCGCGGAATGCGGAACACCCCGGCCATAACGCCAACCACAGCATGGGATGTCGGATACGGTCCGGCAAAATTATGTGGTGAAAGAGGTAACCAATGAAAGACCAATTGCAAAAATTTTTGAGCTTCTTCCTTTGCCTCCTGCTCTTATTTGGCGGGATGCCGGACATGGATCTCCATGCCCATAACCATCTCCACGACGGCCATGATCATGGGGATGAACACGAGAACATTGATCTGCTGTCGATTTGCGGAAGTATTTTCGACTTTGTCCTCTCCTGCGCAGCGCTTCCCGTTTCCGCCGCCTATGAGGACGGCGTGGAGTGCGATCACTGCGGCGCCTGGCGCTATGATGACTGGAAGTGCGACAACGGCGATCACTGCGGCGAAGGCTCCGGCACCAGCTGCTATGAGGAACACCACTGCGGCTACTGCGGTGCCTGCGACGATGACCATGAACTGTGTGATGACTGCGGCAACTGCCTGGAGGATCACTGCGAATGTGACGACAAGTGCCGCGGCTGCTACGAGACCACCGGCACGGTCTGCTCGGAGTGCGGCGAAAAATGCTCCGAATGTGCCGAATGGATCTGCGATGACTGTGAAAAATGTCCCGATTGTGCAGGCAATGAGGCATACTGCTCCGTCTGCGACATCTGTATCAACTGTGCCGAGTGGATCTGCTACTGCGGCGACGGCTGCGGAAGATGCACCACCGGGTGCGAACTATGCTACGAAGCCTGCTACAACTGCGCCGAAGACGAGATGTGCAAGGACTGTGGCACCTGCTTTGACTGTCTCGGCGGCGAAGGCAACTACTGCGCGGAATGCCAGCTATGTAAATTCTGCACGGAATACATATGTGAATGCGGCAGGGGCTGTTCCGAGTGTGTCCTGATCTGCGAACAATGCCAGGAAAAATGCGAAGAGTGCGCAGACGGCGGCATTTGCGAAGACTGCGGAACCTGCTATGACTGTGTGGGCGGTGAGGGCAACTACTGTCTTAACTGCAACAAATGCAAATTCTGCGTGGATCAGGTCTGCGTCGGATGCAGTGAAGGCTGCTCGGAATGCGCCGTCATCTGTCCCGAATGCAATGCGGTCTGCGAAAATTGCGGTGACGATCAGCTCTGCGGCGACTGCGGGGTATGCTTCGAATGCCGCGGCGGTGAGGGCAACTACTGCGAGGAATGTGGCATATGCAAAAACTGCGTGGATTT
>JAFTUB010000204.1 GCA_017466495.1 Clostridia bacterium | reverse complement strand
TGCAAAGCCGCTCGATGACATCAATGATCTGCTGTACCTTAATCTCACGCATTGTGACATTCCTCCTCAATAATAATTGTTAGAAAGTTTTTGCGGGTTCCAAGGGAGCTTTTTTCAAAAAGCTCCCTTGGCAGGGTGTGGGACGGCGTCCCACGACCTTACAGCATAAACGAATTGATCAGCTGGCTGGCCAAAACCACCAGCACCAGCGCAACGGGATAAGTGGAAGCATAAGCCGCAGCCACATCATCGGTGCCGGCAACACCCACCAGAGTACCCAGCGCGGGCGTGGAGGTCATACCGCCGGTGATGGAGCCCAGGTTGTTGAGCAGGGCCAGCTTGCATACCTTCTTGGCAAAGAAGTAACCCACGATCATGGGAATGAGCGTCATCACCACACCGGCCAGGAAGCCGTAGACGATGATCATCGCGCCGTACTGGGAGTTGGAAACCTGCTCCACCAGCTCAACGCCGCCCTCCACACCTGCACCGATGAGGAAGAGCATCAGACCGAACTCGCGGAAGGCCTTCAGCGCACCGGTCTCTACCTTGAGGCTGATGCGGCCGAGGCGGCCGAAGTGACCCAGGATCAGGGACATGATCAGGGGACCGCCGGTCATACCCAGGGAGAAGCAGGAACCGCTGAAACCTGCGGAGGACAGAGGGATCTTAATGGAGCCCAGGATCAAGCCAAGCACAATGGCAAGGCCGAAAGCACCAAAGCCGAACTCGTCCAGTTCAATCAGCTTCTTCTTGCCCTTGCCTTCAGCAGCTTCCTCAGTCGTCGCCGACTTGGCAGAAACCTCGCCTGCACCGATCAGCTCGCGCTCGCGGGCCATGTCGGCCTTGAGCAGGCGGGGCATGATCTGTACAAAGAGCACAACGCCAACCACACCGAAGGGATAAGCCACGGCGTGACCCAAAGAAACCATACCCACCTGGTCGGCGGCCATTGCCTCGACGGCGGCCTTGGATGCCGAGAAAGCGGGGGTGGAGGTCAGTGCGCCAGACAGGATACCGGTGGCGTAAGCCGCACCGATCCCGGGGATCAGCGCAAAGACAACGGTAACCAGCGCACCCATCAGAATGATCAGCGCGCCCATGGGAACATAGGACTTGGCATTCTTTTTCAGGTTGCGGAAGAACTTGGGGCCGGCAATGCAGCCTACGGCGGTGACAAAGAGCACCAGGCCCATGTCGCCGATGAAACCGAAGATGTCGATCTTTGCATCCGACGCATCGGCCATGTAGAACTTGGAAAGCAGGGGGATCTCAGCCAGCCCGGGCAGGGTGCACAGGTAGCCGAAGAGCAGGGCGAAGAGGAAAACGCCCGCCGTGCCCAGGCACAGCCCCTTCACCTTGATGCTGCCGATGGCGTAGCCGATGAAGCAGATCAGGAAGGCGGAAAGGAAAACCACCGCAGTCGTTCCGGGATTGATCAGTTTTGCGATAAATTCCATGATGTATAAATTCTCCTACCTCAATTATCTCTCATGACGTGCATAGCGGGGCAGGAGCAGAGGCGAAACATCGCCGGTGTTAAGCCCTGCATCAGCCAGGGTCTTGGCATACTCCTCGATGTGGGCCAGGGTCAGCTTGCCCAGCTCGATCTCCTTGGCGCGGGCAGCAGCAGCCTTACCTGCGTTGCGGCCGAAGACGATGATGTCAAGCAGGGAGTTGCCCATGAGACGGTTGCGGCCGTGAATACCGCCCACAGCCTCGCCGGCAACCAGCAGGTTGTCGATGGCCTTGGTGAAACCGTCGCCGCCGATCTCCAAACCGCCGTTCTGATAGTGGAGCGTGGGGTAGATCAGAATGGGGGTAGTGCGCATATCGATGCCGTAGTTCATGTACATACGCATCATAGCGGGGATTCTCTTCTCGATGGTGCCCTCGCCATGAATCATCTCGATCATGGGGGTGTCGAGCCATACGCCGGTTCCGCCGCCGGGGGTGGGAACGCCCTTGCCGCGGGCAGTGCACTCACGGATGATGGAGGCAGCAGACACGTCGCGGGTCTCCAGGGGATGCATGAAAGCCTCGCCCTCTACGTTGACCAGCATTGCACCAATGGAGCGAACCTTCTCGGTCACCAGGGCGCCGAAGATCTGAGAGGGGAAAGCAGCACCGGTGGGATGGTACTGGATGGTGTCCTGATAGAGCAGAGGCGCGCCGGCGCGGTAACCCATCACCAGGCCGTCGGCGGTTGCGCCGTAGTGGTTGGAGGTGGGGAAGCCCTGGTAGTGGAGACGGCCTGCACCGCCGGTGGCGATGACAACCGTCTTTGCGCGGGCGATCAGGTAGTCCTCGGTCTCCATGTTCTGGAGAACGGCACCTGCCACGCGGCCGTTTTCGTCCTTGATCAGCTCAACGGCAGAGGTGAACTCCACCACGGGAATGCCGCGGTTGATAACCTCGTCCCGGAGGGTACGCATGATCTCAGCACCGGTGTAGTCCTTGCAGGCGTGCATACGCTTGCGGGAGGTACCGCCGCCGTGGGTAGTTACCATAGTACCGTCAGCCTGCTTGTCGAACATCACGCCCAGGTCGCCCAGCCAGTTGATGGCGTCGGGAGCCTCCATGACGAGACGGCGAAGCAGCTCGGGGCGAGCGGCAAAGTGACCGCCGCCGAAAGCATCGATGTAGTGCTGAACGGGAGAATCGTTGGGCTTATCGGCAGCCTGGATACCGCCCTCGGCCATCATAGTGTTGGCGTCACCGATGCGGAGCTTGGTGACGATCATCACGTTGGCGCCTGCCTCGTGGGCCTCGATGGCAGCGGAGCTTCCGGCTCCTCCGGCACCGATGACGAGAACGTCAACATCATAGTCGATCTTGTCCAGGTCGATGTCCTTGCCCAGCAGGCGGGAGTTGGAGTGCAGCAGGTTGCCCAGCTCCAGCGGAACCTTCTCACCCTTGTTGGGACCGATCTTGATCTCGGCGAAGCCGGCATCGCGGTAGTCGGGGTGGAACTCGCGCAGGAGGGCATCCTTTTCGTCTGCGGTCATACGGCGGGGCTCAACGCCCATGCGTGCGGCACGGGTGGCCTCCACCTTTTTGATGGATTCAAGCATTTCGGGTGTAAGCATTGTTTTCCCTCCTTATTTCTCGATCTCGCGGGTGTTGTAGAGCTCTTTCATCTCGGTGATGGGCTTGCCCATGATCTGCTCGATGAGGGCATCGTATGCACCGTGACGGATCTCCTCAACGCGCTCACGCAGGTGCTCGGTCTCGGGAGCGAGGTACTTACCGGTCAGGCGGCGGGCCAGCTCACCCACCATGGGATGGGAGATGCCTGCGGGGCAGCGGGTAGCGCAGCAGCCGCAGCCAACACAGTCGAAGGACTCATCGGCGCAGGCCTGGAAGTCGCCGCGCTGTGCGTAGGCGATGTACTGCATGACGTTGATGCTCTGGGGGCAGGCCTTGGTGCAGGCGTTGCAGCCGATGCAGGCGTAGATCTCAGGATAGAGCTCCATCATGATCTGCTCGGT
>JAFTUB010000203.1 GCA_017466495.1 Clostridia bacterium | reverse complement strand
GTAGGCCAGCAGCTCTGCACAGAACTGCGCAGGGTCGGGGAGAAGAGCCACCGACGAAAGAGGAAAATCGCTGCCCTTGGGGTAGGTCTGTCGGTTGCCCAGGCTGTCCTGCACCGTGAAGTGATCTCCGGTTGATTCGGCAGACCAAAGCATGCCGCGGGAATTGCTTTGATCCCCATCATACTGTACGATCCGATAGTCCTCGCCGTCCCTGGTCAGGGACACGGTGCGGGAGGAGCTGCGGGCACCGTCGGCATAGGTGACGGTGTACAGGTGCTCATAGGCGGCGGCGAAGGGGAAGTTGGCAAACGCCTCGGTGAGGGAGATGCTGTCGATGTCTGTGGGGGGGGACGTGGGGGAATTGGAAAGCTGGTCCAGAATGGCGGCGTAGTCGGGGTCCACATCCTCCTGTGTGCTGTTGTTTCCTCGGTCGAACAGGTTGGCCAGCAGATCGGCAATACCGGTGGGATTCAGCTGCCCCAGGGCGAAGATGATCAGCGAAAAGACCAGGGCGAGCACAACGATCAAAATGATGGCCGAGACGCGGGGCGGCCGACATTTGGGAGAGTCGGGCTTTGGCATGACAGCCATCCTTTCTGCCGCCGATCAGCGGCTGTTGATTTCCTCGGTGGAAGTGGGAATGGACTTCTTCTTCTCGGGGGAAGCAGGGCTTTTTTCCGGTTTCGGGGGAGGCGGCATTTCTTTCTCGGGATGGTCCAGCAGTCCGGTTTGTGCGCGGGTGCGGGGGTCGCGCATGACGAGGTAGATCAGACAGAACAGCACCAGAGCGCAGACAATGATGATCAGAGCAGGGTAAAGCACGGGGCGGGTGAGCATCACCGCGGCGATGCCCAGGATGCCGCAGATGGCATAGAGGGTCAGCACGCTGCGGCGGTGACCGAAGCCCATGTCAATGAGTCGGTGGTGAATGTGTCCCCGGTCGGCATGGAAGGGGGACTGGCCGCGGAAGAGGCGGCGGATAATGGCAAATGCGGTGTCAAAGAGGGGAAGACCGAAGATGGACATGGGGATGAGGAAGGCCAGCACGGTGTGGGTTTTGAAGACACCGTTGATGGAGAGTACCGACAGGGTATAGCCCAAGAACAGTGCCCCCGCGTCTCCCATGAAGATCTTGGCGGGATGGGAGTTGAAGGGCAAGAAGCCCAGGCAGGAGCCGGCAAGAAGGGCGGTAAGCAGCGCAGCCTCCCCGCCAGCCATCAGCAGAGTCACCACAAAGAGGGCGGTGGAGCAGATGGTGGAGATGCCGCAGGCCAGGCCGTCCAGGCCGTCGATGAAGTTGATGGCGTTGGTGAGTCCCACGATCCACAGCACGGTGATGGGCACCGACCACCAGCCCAGGGGATACATGGTGCCCCCGATGTTGATGAAGTCAATGGTCAGGCCCTGCATGACCGCAATGAGGGCGGCGAGGATCTGAACAAAAAGCTTGAACCAGGCGTTGAGGTTGAAAATGTCGTCAAAAATACCGAGGATGACCAAAACCGTACCGCCGATCCAGATGGAGAACAGGGCGGGGGAGAAATTGCCGAAGGCGAGAGTGGTCACGGTGTAGGCCAGGAAAATGGCCACACCGCCCATTCGGGGAATAGGGGTCTTGTGCATACGCCGATTGTCGCGGGGAACGTCCACCGCGCCGAAGCGAAAGGCCAGCACGCGGATCAGCGGCGTGGCCACATAGGCCAGCAGAGCCGCGCAGAGCACCGCGACAACCCCGTAAATCAGATCGGAATTCATGATCTATCCTTTCTTTTGCACGCCCTTGGGCGGCTGATGGGGGCTTTCTCAGACGACAAAGCCCAGCTTTTTCTTGACCTTGTTCAAGGTGCGGTAGGCGGCGCGGGCGGCGGTCTCGGCACCGGTCTTCATGACCTGCTCAAGGCCTGCCTTATCGGCCAGCAGCTCGGCAAAGCGGGTCTGTACAGGGGTGAGTGCGTCGGCGCAGACCTCGCCCACCGCCAGCTTGAAGTCGCCGTAGCCGCGGCCGTCAAACTCCCGCTCGATCTCCTCCACGGTCTTGCCGGTGAAGGCGGAGTAGATGGTGATGAGGTTGTTGATGCCGTCCTTGCCCTCGCCCATGCGCACTTCGCTGCCGGAGTCGGTGACGGCGCGCTTGAACTTGCGGATGATGGTGTCGCGGTCGTCCAGAATGTAGATGACGGCGTTGGCGTTTTCGTCCGATTTGCTCATCTTCTTGGTGGGATCGGCCAGGGACATGATCTTCATGCCGGTCTTGGCCATGTAGGGCTCGGGAACGGTGAAGGTGTTGGCGTGGATGGCGTTGAAGCGGCCGGCAATGTCACGGGCCAGTTCGAGATGCTGCTTCTGGTCAATGCCCACGGGAACGATGTCGGTCTGATAGAGCAGAATATCCGCCGCCATCAGCGTGGGATAGGTGAACAGACCGGCATTGACGTTGTCGGCATGGCGGGCGGACTTGTCCTTGAACTGGGTCATGCGGGACAACTCGCCGAACATGGTGAAGCAGTTGAGGATCCAACCCAGCTCCGCATGGGCGGGAACATGGGACTGGACATACAGGGTGTTCTTCTCGGGATCAAGCCCGCAGGCCATGTAGAGGGCCAGGGTCTCATAGGTGCGGCGGCGCAGATCGGCGGGCACCTGTCTTACCGTGATGGCGTGCTCGTCCACCACACAATAGAAACAGCGGTACTCACTCGAAAACGTGGAAAAATTCTTGATGGCACCCAGATAGTTGCCGATGGTCAGATTGCCGCTGGGCTGTACACCCGAGAAGCAAACTTTTTCGTTCTGAAGCATGGTATGAATGTCCTTTCTTGTGGGGGGACACCCCTTTTTGCAAAAGGGGGTTTCCCCCCACGCCCCCCTTGACCAAAAACCTTTGAGGGATTGGGGTGGGCTTT
>JAFTUB010000202.1 GCA_017466495.1 Clostridia bacterium | reverse complement strand
TGAGCTTGGTGTCGTTGTGGGTGACGCGAAGGGGGATCTCACCCTTGCGGAGCAGCTCGTGCAGCGCTCCGGCCTCCGACTCGCGGGCAAGGAGGCGTTCCACCTCGCTCTGCACGGAAGAAAGCCGGTTCAATGTGGTATAGGGACTGCTCCGCCGGGCATAGGCCACGGCATAACCGCCCCGGGCAATGGCATTCCCGCAGATTTTCATCAGCGCGGCCCGCCGGTCGGCGCGGAAGAGGCAGGTACCGCCGATCCCGGCGGGATCCACCACACGCTGACAGCGGTCGAGGATCTGCCTCAGCTCGCCGCGGCAGATCACATAGGGAGCACGCTGCTCCTCGATGAGTGCAGTATCAAAAGGATTGGTCTCAGATGCGGCGGCATAGCCCAGCAGACGGGTCTTCGACCGAAGGGCAGCCGCATCCACGCCGCAGGCCTCAGCAAAGGACAGCAAAGCCGCCGCTTCCTGTGCGTCCCCCGGTTTGACGGCGGGAGCGGAGGGCGAGGGAAGCCCCGCTGCGATCAAAGCGGTTTCGATCAGCTCCCGCATCCCGGCGGGATCGGTGTCGGCAGAAACCGGCTTTGTCCCCAGGCAGGATGCCGTAACGGCAAGCCGTCCCTCGGTAAGCGCGGTGCTGTCGAAAAGCACCACCGTATCGGTGCGGGCAATGGCGGGAATATCCCGCAGGTGAAGCACAACGGCGGCATTGTCCCCGTCCCGCGCACTGCGCAGCAGGCCGCTGCCCACCACGATGCACCCGATGGCGGCGGTCAGCTCGCTCATAGAGGACACCGCCAGTGAGAGCGCCAGGAGGAATCCATCCAGCAGATTCATGTTCAGCCCGGGCAGAAGTACCGCCCCCAGGGTCAGGGGAAGGATCAGCCCCAGCATAAGCAGGGACGAGCGGCCGCAGTGCCGCTTCAGCGCATCCAGGGCAGGCATCCGGTCGCCCTCTCCGGTGAGGGGGATCAGTCCCTCGGTGGCCACCAGCAGGGTGTCTTCCCCCGTTTCGGTGACAATGGCTCTTCCCCGCCCCTCCAGGACGATGGAGCCGGCAAAGGCCATGTTCAGCTGTTCTCCCATTGCGCGCACCTCATCGGGTCCGCATAGAAAATCGGCATCCTTGGTGACACGCCCTCGCTGGACTTTTCCCGCGATCTTTCCCCGGTATTCCAGCACATCGAGCCCCTCAGCCGAGGTCAATCGGGCATCGCAGGGAACAACATCCCCTGCTTCAAGCAGGATCACGTCCCCCCGAACCAACAGGCGTGCATCCAGGGCAAACAGCTTCCCGTCCCGCAGGACACGGGCACGGGGCATGGCACAGACCGCCATGGACTCTATGATGCGGCGGGCTTTGATATAGGTAAAAATCGCTGCACCGCAATTCAGGGCAACCAGCAGAAGGATCGCCCAGCCGTTCTCGCCCCAAATGGCCGAAATGATGGCGGTGAGCACCAAAAGAAGCACCGAAAGATCGGAGCAAATGTAGGCGGCGCAGGTCAGCGCGGGGGTGTGAGGAAGGGAGAAGACCGTGTTATCGCCCTCGGCACGGTGGCGGTCGGCGGCCTCTTTCCCGGTGAGCCCGGACTCGGTACTCCCCAGAGCCTGCCGTACCGCCTCCACCGACATGGCATACCATTTTTTCGTCATATCAGTTAAGAGCAGCTGACGACCAGCTCGTCCTCACGGACGGTCAGCTCGGCACGGGTGATCTTCCGGGCGTGATCGGCAATGATCTGCTCGGCCAGACGATCTTCCACGTGGGTCTGGATATAGCGGCGCATATTCCGCGCCCCGTATTTATGGGAAAAGGCATTCTTAGCGATATAGGCAGCCGCCTCGGGGGTATGAGCAAAGGTGATTCCCTTCTCCTCCAGAGCCATGCGGAGCTCACCCAGCATAATCTCGGCAATGGCGGCAAAATTCTCCTCGTCCAGGGAACGGAAGGTAATGATTTCATCCACACGGTTGAGGAATTCGGGGCGCAGGAAGGCAGAGAGTGCCTTTTCAGTGCGCGCGGCAGCACCCGACTGCTCGGTGATACCGAAGCCCGCCGTTGCCGCCGAATGATCGGAGCCGGCATTGGTGGTCATCACCAGAACAGTGTTCTCAAAATTCACCGTCTTGCCGTGAGCATCGGTGATGCGGCCGTCGTCCAAAATTTGCAGCAGAATATTGAGCACATCGGGATGGGCCTTCTCGATCTCATCGAAAAGCACCACCGAATAGGGCCGACGGCGGATCTTCTCGGTGAGCTGACCTGCCTCGTCATATCCCACATATCCGGGAGGCGCACCGATGATTCTCGACACCGAATGCTTTTCCATGAATTCGCTCATATCCAGGCGGATGAGGGTTTCGGGGGAATTGAAAAGATCGTCGGCCAGTGTCTTTACCAGCTCGGTCTTGCCCACGCCGGTGGGGCCGGCAAAGATAAAGGAAACCGGCTTCCGTTTGTAGGCAATCCCTGCACGGCTGCGCTTGATGGCACGGGAAACGGCAGACACCGCTTCGTCCTGCCCGATGATCCGGGCGCGGAGACGGCTCTCCAGCCCGTCGATGCGGGCGAACTCGTTTTCGGTAATGCTGGTGGCGGGAACGCCGGTCCAAATCTCGATGACATCGGCCAGCTCTTCCTCGGTGAGACAGATGGACTCTGCCTCGCCCTCCAGCTTTTTCAGCTGCTCGGCCACCTTCAGCTCGTCGGTGCGGATATTGGCAATCTTTTCGTAGCGGGCATTGACATCCTTCTCTTCCCCGCCTGTTGTCGCCTCCAGGGCAGCCCGCTCGGTCTTCAGCGCCAGCAGACGATCACGGAGAAGGCGGCTTTCGTTGAGCACGGCAGAGTTGATGGAAAGATGCGCCGCCGCTTCATCGATGAGGTCGATGGCCTTATCGGGCAGGTAACGGTCGGTGATATACCGCTCCGAGAGTACCACAGCGCGGCGCAGAACCTCTTCGGGAATGCGGATGTTGTGGAATTCCTCGTAATAGTGCTTGATACCGCCCAGCATTTCCACGCTCTCAGCCACGGAAGGCTCATTGACGGTGACGGGCTGGAAGCGGCGCTCCAGGGCGCTGTCCTTCTCGATATGCTTGCGGTATTCGTTGAGTGTGGTGGCACCGATGATCTGCACCTCACCCCGGGAGAGGGCGGGCGTGAGAATATTGGCGGCATTCATGCTGCCCTCCGCATCCCCGGCCCCCACAATGTTGTGGACCTCGTCGATCATCAGAATGATATTCCCCGCCTGCTTCACCTCGGAGAGCAGCCCCAGGATACGGGACTCGAACTGGCCGCGGAACTGGGTTCCCGCCACCAGTGCCGTGAGATCCACCAGATAAAGCTGGCAGTCCCGCAGGCGGTAGGGCACGTTGCCGAAGGCAATGCGCTGTGCCAGGGCCTCGGCAATGGCGGTCTTACCCACGCCGGGCTCGCCGATCAGACAGGGGTTGTTCTTCTGCCGGCGGCAAAGGATCTGGATCACCCGGGCCAGCTCGCGCTCACGGCCCACGATGCGGTCAAGCTTGCCCTCGGCGGCCTGACGGGTGAGATTACGGCAGTAGGTATCGAGAAATTTGTACTTTTTCTCTTTTCCCTGTTTTTTTTCTTTTTTTTCTTCGGTTGCTTCGGCCCGATCGGGCATATTTTCCCCAGCAGGCTTGCCGAAAATGCCGGCCTCGCGGAAGAGCTTGGGGAAATCGATGGCGGGAGCACCGCCCTCCTCGCTGTCCTCTCCGTCGCCGGAATCGGAGGACGTGAGGGCCCCCAGCATATTGCCCATCTCCCCCTCCATGGCTTCAAAGTCCTCGGGGCTGATGCCCATTTTCCCCAGGGCACCGCTGAGCATATCATCCACCGGCATACCCAGCTCGCGGGCGCATTTCATGCAGATCCCCTCGCTGATACGCTGGCCGTTTTCAATTTTGGTCACAAACACAACTGCCACACGCTTGTGGCATCTGGAACACATGGTCATAATTATCCCTCCGTTCGGGAATTGAGATCAGTCCGGCCGTATCGGCTCAGGACAGGCAGAAGTACTTAACAATCAGCGTCTTATCCATGATGTCGGCGGCAAAGGCAGAGGGGTCGACGGTATGGAGATAGCCCATCAGCATGGATGCCGCATTGGCAAACAGGACGGTCAGAATCAGCGCAATCACCACACCGAGGACAAAGCCCAGCAGACGGTTGGCGGTGCGCAGGACGGGCAGCTTCACCAAAAGCCCCAGCAGAAGCCCCACCAGAGCACAAACCAGCAGCGCGCCGAGGAAAAGCAGAACAAAGGCGCACACATCGGACAGCCCCGCGACCACAGGCGCTGCAATGGAGGCGGCCAGCTCAGCAGTCACGTTCTCTCCCGCCTCACTCATCCCGCCATAGGCGGAAGAAAGCGCATCCACGTCAGCACCGTAGCGGGTCAGCATAGCTGAAAAATCAGCGGGCATTTTTTCAAACAGGCGGGACAGATCAAAGGCCTCGGCGCCCTTGGCTGCCAGAGAACGGATCACCTCTTTGACGCTGTCGGTAATACGCTCGGCAAAGAAATTGTTCTCCAGCCAGTCACC
>JAFTUB010000015.1 GCA_017466495.1 Clostridia bacterium | reverse complement strand
CTATGAGCTGGTGATCGCCACTGTCAAGTGCGCGCGTTTGGTGACCGACGAGTACATGAAGCAGCGTGAGACTGCTGAGAAGCTCATTGCCGATAAGCAGACCGATAAGAGCCTGTCTTCCATGATCAAGCGGGAGTACCGGGACGAAAAGGCGGTCAAAAACGCCATTAACCGCCTGTACAGCGGGGAATTTGTGATTGTGGAGCGCGATCCCGATGAGGTGCGTGAGGTGCCTGCAGTGGAAGAGCCCAGACCGGTTCCCGTCAACCTGGCCGAGCTGTTTGCCGATGAGAACGGCGATGCTGACGGCGAGTACAGTGCTGAGGACGAAGAGGACGAGGACGAAGAGGACGCCGCCGAGGAAGGCGACGAGTAATTTTCGGGATGGAAAACGTATACGCCGAAGTCCATGTGCTCGGGGTTCCCGGTCAGGCTGACCGTCGGTACACCTATTTTGTTCCCGCGGCGCTGCGGGAAGAGATGCGGCCCGGGCTGTTCGTGCGTGTCCCGTTCGGGGGAGGCAACCGCGACCGCATTGCGCTGACGGTTGCCCTCACCGAGGACTATACCGGCACTATTGAACTAAAGCCCGTGCTGGCAGTCTGTGACGACTGCGTTTCGCTGGATGCGGAACTGCTCGGGCTATGTCTGTTTATGAAGGAGCAGACCCTATGCACCGTAGGGGATGCGGTTCATGCCATGATTCCTGCCGCCGCACTGGGGAAATTTGTGCGCCGCTTCCGTGCGGTGGCGGGTGCCGCGGTGCCCGAGGATGCGGCGGGACGGCTGATTTGGGATGCCGTCTCGGCCAAGGGGAGCATGACCTATGACAGCCTGCGGGCGCGGTTCGGCGGTCAGGTGACCGATGCCTTGAACCGTCTGACCCGTGCAGGGATTCTGCTGTGTGAGACAGAGCTGAAGGAGCCTGCCGACCGAAGGGCTTCCCTGTGGCGGCTGGCGCCGGCTTTGGCCGGCAAGTCTGCCGAGGAGATCTTCGCCGGAGCGAAGCTTCGCTCGGCGGGGCAGAAGGCGATTGTGGCCGAGCTCTGCGCCGGCGGGGGCAGGGAAGAAGAGGAGCTGCTCAACGCGGCGGCGGCCTCCCGTACCCAGTTGAAGGCCCTGGCCGGGCGGGGAATGATCGTGGAGGAGCGCGTGGATCTGTGGCAGAATCTGCCCGCCGCGCCCACCAAGGATCCCCGGGGCAATCGGCTCTCTCCGGCACAGCAGGCGGCTTTTGATACCCTTTCCGCTCTGTATCGGCGGGGAGAGGCTTCGGCCGCGCTGCTCCACGGCGTCACCGGCTCTGGCAAGACCCGGGTGATGCTGTCCATGATCGATGAAGTTCTGCGGGACGGGCGGCAGGTGATCCTGCTCCTGCCCGAGATTGCGCTGACCCCCCAGTCGGTGGCCATTTTCTGCGCCTATTACGGGGCGCGGGTGGCGGTGATCCACTCGGGGCTGTCGGCAGGTGAGCGGCTGGACACCTATCGCCGCATCCGTGCCGGGGAGGCCGACCTGGTGATCGGCACCCGCTCGGCGGTGTTTGCGCCCCTGCCCAATTTGGGGATGATCATCCTCGACGAGGAGCAGGAGCATACCTACAAATCGGACAACGATCCGAAATACCATGCGCGGGATATTGCCCGCTACCGCTGTGCCGAGAAGAAGGCGCTTCTGCTGCTGGCTTCGGCGACGCCGTCGCTTGAGAGCTACCGCAAGGCCAAGGAGGGGGTATATACTCTGGTGCCCCTGACCGAGCGTTATGGAGGAGCAGTACTCCCCGATGTGACGGTGGCGGATATGCGGCAGGAGATGCGGGAGGGCAACATCGGACCCATCGGCCGCACGCTGGATGCGGCCCTGGCCGAGACTCTGGCGGCGGGGGAGCAGGCGATCCTGTTCCTGAACCGGCGGGGGTATCACACCGGACTTTCCTGCCGTTCCTGCGGCGGGAATGTGACCTGCCCCAACTGCTCGGTGTCCATGACCTACCACAAGCATGAGCGGCACCCCAAGGGAGGATACCTGGTCTGCCATTGGTGCGGCGCGCGGATGGATGTGCCCGAGGAATGTCCCGCCTGCGGCTCGTCCCACCTGTCCTTTATGGGCTACGGGACCCAGCAGCTGGAGGAGGAGCTTTCCCGGCGGTATCCCGGTGCGCGGATTTTGCGGATGGATACCGATACCACCTCCACCAAGCTTGCCCACGAGACACTGCTGGGGCGATTCCGGGCAGGGGAGGCCGACATATTGCTGGGGACGCAGATGGTGACCAAGGGGCATGACTTCCCCAATGTGACCCTGGTGGGGGTACTGCTGGCGGATATGTCGCTGTATGTGGACGATTATCGGGCGGCGGAGCGGACATTTTCGCTGCTGACCCAGGTGATCGGCCGCGCCGGCCGCGCCGAGAAGCGGGGACGTGCGGTGATTCAGACCAACAATCCCGACCACGAGGTGATTCGTCTTGCCTGTGCCCAGGATTATCCTGCCTTTTACGCCAGGGAGGAGCGGCTGCGTCGGGCTTTGGTGTTCCCGCCCTTCTGTGATGTGGTGCTGCTGACCTTGACTTCCTCCGACGAGCAGGCGCTGATGCTGGCCACCGATCTGCTGCGGCGGGGCTTGCCGAAGATTGCCGAGCGGCAGTTTTCGGATGTGGCCTATGTGGCCTTCGGTCCCTTTGAGGCGCCGGTTTATCGGGTGGAGGGACGTTATCGGATGCGGATGGTGCTCAAGTGCAAGCTGAACCGGCGGAGCCGGGCTATGTTTGCTGAGGTTTATTCCCGTTTCAGTGCCAAGGCTCCGGCCAAGACGGTGCTGACGGTGGATTATAATCCCACGAATTTGTGAGGTGCGGGGCGCTGCCCCGGACCCTGCCCGAAACCCTTTTTGAAAAAAGGGTTTCGGGGCTTCCCAAAAACTTTCGGGCACGCCCTTGCGTTTGGGTGTGCGAATTTGAAGAGAGAGGGATAGAGCAGGCTAAGTTGAATATTGTGAAGGATGGAGATCCTGTTCTGCGGAAGGTATGCCGCCCTGTGGAGACGGTGACGCCCCGGATCCGCACGTTGTTGGATGATATGATCGAGACCATGCGGGCGGCCAATGGTTGCGGACTGGCGGCACCCCAGGGGGGTGTGCTTCGCCGTGTGGTAGTGGTTGAGTGCGAGGAGGGCAAGGTGATTGAGCTGATCAATCCCCGGATCATTGCCCACGCGGGCAAGCAGGAGGAGGCCGAGGGCTGTCTGTCGGTGCCCGGCCGCTGGGGAATTACCGATCGCCCCCGTCATGTGACGGTTCGGGCGCTGGACCGCTATGGAAACGAGTTTGATGTGTCGGGCAGTGATCTGCTGGCGCGGTGTTTTTGCCATGAGCTGGATCATTTGGACGGCGTGCTGTTTACCGACAAGGCCATCCGTATGCTGGAGCCCGACGAGGTGGAATGATGAGCGAAAAACTGCGCATTCTATTTATGGGCACCCCCGATTTTGCCTGTGTGACCCTGCGCGCACTTTGCGAGAGTAATGCCGGTGTGGTGGGGGTCGTAACCCAGCCCGACAAGCCCAAGGGTAGGGGATACACCCTGATGCCTCCGCCGGTGAAGGTTTATGCCGAGGAGAGGGGGTTGCCGGTGTATCAGCCCACTACGCTGAAGGCGGGAACCGAGGATGGGGATGCCTTTGCGCTGACTTTGCGCGAGCTGAATCCCGATCTGATCGTGGTGGTGGCTTACGGCAAGATTTTGCCGGGCTATGTGCTGGATTATCCTCGGCTGGGGTGTGTGAATGTACACGGCTCGCTTCTGCCGGCCTATCGCGGGGCGGCGCCCATGCAGCGGGCGATTATCGACGGCTGCAGCGAGACGGGAATCACCACCATGCTGATGGCGGCGGGGCTCGATACGGGGGATATGCTGCGGAAGCGGGTAGTACCCATCGGTGAGAACGACAATTTTGAGGATATTCACGATCGCATGGCCGAGGTCGGCGCGGTACTTCTGCTGGAGACGGTGGAGGGGCTGGTGGCCGGTACGATCACGCCCGAGCCGCAGGATGATGCCCTGGCCACCTATGCGGCCAAGATTGAGCGGGAGGACTGTGCGCTGGACTTTTCCCGCCCTGCAGGAGAGGTACACAACCGCATCCGCGGGCTGTCGCCGATCCCCCTGTCCTCTGCGGCCATGCCGGGCGGCAAGCGGGTGAAGATCCTGGCTTCTTTGGTGGCGGATGACAGGACGCCCCATGAGGTGCCGGGAGAGATCCTTTCCCTGGACAGCACCGGGGAAGGGCGTGTGGAGATTGCCTGCGCTGTGGGCAGTATTTATGCGCTGCGTCTGCTTCCCGAGGGGAAGGGGCGCATGAGCGCGGCCGATTTCATCCGCGGCAGACGGGTCGCGGTGGGTGATATTTGGGGCTGAGCTCTATCCCATCCCCGACGCGCCGCCGGTGCGGCGGGGATCTGTGCATTTTGGAGGATAACGATGGATTATATTTATATTTTGCTGATTGCGGCCCTGATTTTTGTGACCTGGGCGCAGATTTCGGTGAAGACCACCTTTGCCAAGTATTCCAAGATTCCCACGAGAAGCGGGCAGACGGGGCAGGATGCGGCACGCTGCATTCTGGATACCAACGGTCTGCAGCACATTCCCGTTCAGCCTGTGGGTGGGGAGTTGACCGACCACTATTCTCCCACCGAGCAGGTGATCCGCCTGTCCCAGCCGGTGTACGGTGTGGCCAGCGCGGCGGCGGTTGGTGTGGCGGCTCATGAGGCCGGTCACGCGGTGCAGAACGCCGTGGGCTATTTCCCCATGAAGCTGCGTGCCATGATTATTCCCATCACCAGATTCGGTTCCGGGGCAGCGATTCCTCTCTTCTTTTTGGGGTTGTTTTTGAGTTTCGGCATTCTCATTGATATTGGCCTTGGGCTGTTTTTCTTCTCGGTGCTTTTTCAGCTGATCACCCTGCCGGTGGAGTTTAACGCCAGCAGTCGGGCTATGGCGGCGCTGCGGGAAAGCGGTGCTTATTCTGAGGAAGAACTGCACGCGGCGCGCAAGGTGCTCACTGCCGCGGCCATGACCTATGTGGGTGCGCTGGCGGTGTCCATGCTGCAGTTTTTGCGTCTGCTGTCCATGGCGCGGAGACGCTGACATGGAAGAAAAAATGCAGGCGGCCCCAAAGTCCCCCCGCGCCCTGGCGCTGGAGCTGCTCCGGGACTGGGCCGAGAAGGGGCAGTATCCCAACATTGCCCTGGACCATGCCCTGAAGCGGAACGCCCTCGGCGGCCCCGATCGGGCGCTGCTCACCACCCTCGTTTACGGGGTGATCGAGCGTGCGCTGACTCTGGATGCCATCATTGATACGCTGGCTGACCGCGAGGTGGAGCCGGCGGTGCGGGACATTCTGCGGCTGGGGATCTATCAGATGCGGTACCTTGACCGCATTCCCGCCCATGCGGCGGTGAACGAAACGGTGGCTTTGGCGCCCCGTCGGGGGCGGGGATTTGTGAACGCCATCCTGCGGAGCTACGGACGGCGGGCGGCGGAGTTTGTCTTTGCCGTGCCGACCGATGCGGCATCCATGTCGGTGGCCTATTCGGTGTCCGAGCCCATCTGCGCGGCGTTTATCGATGCCTTCGGTCTTGAACGCGCTTCGTCGGTTCTGGCGGCGTTTGGGAAAAATCCGCCCCTGAATCTGCGGGTGAACACCCTGCGGGTGAGCCGGGAGGATTACCTCGCGCGGTTGGCCGAAGCGGGGATCGAGGCTTCTCCCTGCGGGGTACACAGCGGGATTCGGCTGGCGGGATCCATGAATCCCACCGAGCTGCCCGGCTTTGCTGCGGGGGACTGCTTTGTGCAGGACGAGGCTTCCCAGTGCTGTGTGGCGGCGTTGGGAGCGCAGGCGGGTGAGCTGGTGCTGGACCTCTGCGCCTGTCCCGGGGCCAAGTCCTTCGGGGCGGCCATTGATATGGAAAACTGCGGTCGGGTGATCTCGGCCGATCTACATGAGAACAAGCTTTCGCTGATTGCGGCGGGGGCGGAGCGGCTGGGGATCTCCATCATCGAAACGGCGGCGCGGGATGCCCGTGTTCCGGTGGAGGAATTGATGGGGCGTGCCGACCGCGTGATCTGCGATGTGCCCTGCTCTGGGCGTGGGGTGCTGGGCAAAAAGCCCGATCTGCGCTACAAGTCCATTGATGCGGTGGGGCGGCTGCCGGCCATTCAGGCGGCGATCTTGGAGACAGCGGCGGGTTATGTTCGGGCAGGGGGGCGACTGGTGTATTCCACCTGTACTCTGCTTCCTGCCGAAAACGCCGGGGTGACGGGGCCGTTTTTGGCGGCCCATCCTGAATTTGCCGTCATTGAGGAGCGGACGTTGGCTCCTGATACAGACGGAACGGACGGGTTTTACTATTGTGCAATGGAGCGGAGGTAGGAGGCGGGGCTCTGCCCCGTGCCCCGCTAAGGGGGCCTTTTGAAAAAGGCCCCCTTAGGACCCGCGAAAACTTTCCCGATTGAGGATTTGGAAGGGATGAAGATGAATCTGCTTTCTTTGACGCTGCCTGAGCTTGAGGGGCGGATGGCTGAGCTGGGCCAGCCGCGATACCGTGCGGGGCAGATTTTTGAACAGCTGCACCGCGGGGTTGCGCCCCGGGATATGACCAATTTGCCGCTGGCGCTGCGTGAGGTGCTGATGGCAGACTACCACCTGCCCGCCGTTGCCCGCAAGCTGGTATCGGCGGTGGATGGGACGATCAAGTATCTCTTTTCGCTCTCCGACGGCAACTGCGTGGAGAGCGTGCTCATGCAATACAAGCACGGGGTGACCATCTGTCTGAGCACCCAGGTGGGCTGTCGGATGGGATGTGCCTTCTGCGCCTCCACCATTGGGGGCAAGGTGCGGGACCTGGAAGCGGGGGAGCTCATCGGACAGATCCTGGCCGCCCAGGCAGACAGCGGTCTGCGGGTTGGGGGCATTGTGCTCATGGGCATCGGCGAGCCGCTGGATAACTATGACAACGTACTGCGCTTTCTGCGCCTGGTGGGAGATCCCAAGGGCCTGAACATCGGTTATCGGCACATTTCGCTGTCCACCTGCGGCCTCTGCGACAAAATCGCCCGGCTGGCCGAGGAAGATCTGCCCATTACCCTGTCCATCTCCCTTCACGCCCCCGATGACGAAACCCGCTCGGCCCTGATGCCGGTGAATCGCAAATGGGGGATCGACACCCTGCTGTCCACCTGCCGGGACTACTGGAACAAAACCGGGCGGCGCATTTCCTTTGAGTATACCCTGATCGCGGGAGAGAACGATTCTCCCGCCCAGGCGGAAAAATTGGCGGAACGCCTCAACCGCGGCCTGCGCAGCCGCACCGAGACCATGCCCATTCATGTGAATCTCATCCCCGTTAACCCTGTGGGAGAGCGGCAGTTCTCGGCCTCGGACGGACGTGCCATCAAGGCCTTCGCCGCCGTGCTGGAGAAGCGCGGCATCCGTGCCACTGTACGCCGCAAGCTGGGGAGCGATATTGATGCCTCCTGCGGCCAGCTGCGCCGGGGCGAGGTGTAAGACCTTGGGGAGGTGCCTTTTGGGGGGCGCCTTTTGAAAAAGGCTCCCCCCAACCCCCCCGCGAAAACTTTCAAAAAGGGGCGTGCCTGAAAGTTTTTGCGGGATTCTTAAGGGAGCTTTTTTCAAAAAGCTCCCTTAAGTGGGGTATGGGGCAAAGCCCCATCCATCAAAGAAAGGACGATACATATGTACAATTCCGCACTTCGACAGATCACCCACGAAGCCGACCTCTGTGTAGTCGGCGGAGGCCTGGCAGGGCTTTGCGCCGCCGTGGCAGCGGCCCGCGGGGGGATCCGCGTGATCCTCATTCAGGACCGCCCGGTACTTGGCGGCAACGCATCCAGCGAGATCCGGATGTGGGTGCGGGGGGCCAAGGGCAAGTGCAACCGGGAGACCGGCATTCTCTCCGAGATGGAGGAGGAGAACATTTACCGCAACCCCACCCTGGAGGCTCCCCTTTGGGACAGCGTGATGTTCGGCACCGCCATGGGGGAGAAAAACCTGGAGCTGATCATGAACTGTTCGGTGGCAGATGCCTGCACCGAGGACGGCCGCATTGTGTCGGTGACGGGCTGGCAGCTGACCACCTACACCTGGCACACCGTAAAGGCAAAATATTTTGCCGACTGCTCGGGGGACAGCATTCTGGCGCCGCTGGTGGGGGCGCGCTACCGTGTTGGTCGGGAGGCCGAGTCAGAGTTCGGCGAGTCTATCGGCCATGCAGAGGCTGATCGCAAGACCATGGGCATGTCCTGCCTGCTTCAGGCGAAGGAAACCGATCACCCCGTAAAATTCATTCCTCCCGATTGGGCTAATGTGTACGAATCCGATGACGCTTTCATTGCGGCGGTGTCCCCGCTGACCGGGAAGGCCATGATCCGCGACCACAAGGTGGGCACCTCCGGGTGCAACCTGTGGTGGATGGAGCTGGGCGGTGAGGATGACAGCATCCATGACACCGAGTACCTGCGGGATGAGCTGCTGAAGGTGGCCTTCGGGGTTTGGGATCACATCAAAAACCGCGGCGACCACGGCTATGAAAACTGGCAGCTGGAATGGGTGGGTTTCCTGCCCGGCAAGCGGGAGTCCCGTCGGTATGAGGGGGGCCTGATGCTCACCCAGAATCATATTGCCGAGGGCGGAAAATTCGACGATGTGGTGGCCTTCGGCGGCTGGCCCATGGACGATCACAATCCCTGCGGCATTCGCATGACAGCGGCCAGGGAGGAGCCATCTATTCTGTATAAAGTGCCTTCTCCCTACGGCATTCCTTATCGTGTGCTCTATTCGGCGGATGTGGCCAACCTCTTCATGGCAGGGCGCAACATCAGCGCCACCCATGCTGCCCTTTCCTCTACCCGCGTCATGGCCACCTGTTCGCTCATGGGCCAGGCGGTGGGGACGGCGGCGGCCATTGCCTGCCGACAGGGTATTGATCCTGCCGAAATCTATCCCACATATGTCCCCGAACTGCAGGCCTGTCTGATGGAGGACAACTGCTTCCTGCCCGGCCTGCGCCGGGAGATGCCCGCGCTGACCCGCCGGGCTAAGATCGACCTGTCCGCAGATGCGCTGGCCCTCCTGCAGGACGGCATCGAGCGGCCCCGGGAGGATGCCGACCATGCGGCGGAGCTTCCCCTGGGTGGGGAGATCACCTTTTCCTTCGATGCGCCCGAGACGGTGCGCGAGCTGCGGCTTGTGTTTGATCCCGACTTCACTCGGGAGACCATCACCCCCAACCGGAAGATGCAGGTCTTCGCCCAGCGCCTCCACACGGGATTTGATTTTGTCCCGGTGAAGGTTGCGGCCACCCTGGTGCGTCGCTTTACGGTGCTGGCCGACGGCGTCGAGGTGGCGGCGATTGGGGAGAACTATCATTCTTTGGTGAAGCTTCCCCTGAACGTGACGGCAAAGACGCTGACCGTGCGGTTCGAGGAAACCTGGGGCGCAGAGAAGGTGCGCCTTTATGCCTGCGATGTGAAATAACAGACCTTGGGGAGGGGCCTTTTGAAAAAGGCCCCTCCCCAAACCCTTCCGCCAAAACTTTCAAACGAGGCGCGCCGGGAAGTTTTCGCGGGGGTTCGGGGGAGCCTTTTTCAAAAGGCTCCCCCGATGGGCGGCATCCTGCAAGCAAACCTTGACAAATCCCCGCTTTTGCGGCATAATATAGGCATAGACCCATACCCGAAAGGATGATACCCATGAAGAGAAGAAGCGGCGTGCTGATGCACGTTTCCTCCCTGTGGGGGGATTTTTCCTGCGGCTCCTTTGGCAATGAGGCGCTGGAATGGATCGATTTCCTGGCCGACTGCGGCTTTTCTGTCTGGCAGGTGCTCCCCTTCTGCCTGCCCGATGAATATAATTCCCCCTATAAGTCCTTCAGTGCTTTCTCGGGGAATCCCAATTTCATTGACCTGCCCACCCTTTACCGCGACGGTCTCATCACCGCGGCCGAGCTGGGCGCGGCGGCGCAGCAGACACCCTATCTCTGTGAATTTGACCGTCTCGGCCGGGAGCGGATGACGCTTCTTGCCCGTGCGGCTGAACGATATGCCGATGATGGGGAGATGGAGGCATTCTTTGCCGCCCATCCCCAGGTGGAAAATTTCTGCCGCTTCATGGCACTGCGTGCGGCCAACGGTGATCGGCCCTGGACCGCCTGGACGGTGGACACTCCCGATCCCGCTCTGCTTGCAACCTGGCGGTTTGCTGAGTACACCTTCTTCCGCCAATGGGCGAAGGTCAAGGCCTACGCCAACCGCCGGGGAATCTCGGTGGTGGGGGATGTGCCCATCTATGTGGCCCATGACAGCGCCGACGTTTGGAGCGCCCCCGACCAGTTCCTGCTGGACGGGGAGGGAATGCCCACCGATGTGGCGGGGGTTCCCCCCGATTACTTCTGCGCCGACGGCCAGCTGTGGGGAAATCCCCTTTACGATTGGGAGAAGATGAAGGCCGACGGCTTTGCCTGGTGGCGGGCGCGAATGGGCTTCATGACCGAGCTCTTTGACGGCGTGCGCATCGACCACTTCCGGGGGATCGAATCCTATTACGCCATCCCCGCGGGGGAGACCACTGCCAAAAACGGCCGCTGGATCAAGGGGCCGGGTTTGGAATTTGTTCGCGCCATGCAGCAGGTCTGCGGCGACAAGCTGCTGATCGCCGAGGATTTGGGGGAGATCACGGCCGAGGTGGCGGCTCTGGTGAAGGACAGCGGTCTGCCCGGGATGCGGGTGCTGCAGTTCGCTTTCCTGGGGGACGAGAATTCTCCTCACCTGCCCCACCACTACCCCAACAACTGTGCGGCATACACCGGAACCCATGACAACAATACCCTCCTCGGCTACATTTGGGAGATGCCCGAGGCTGATCGCCGCCGGCTCTTCGCCTACTGCGGCTATGCGGGGGGAGATTGGGATCACTGTGCCGATGCCATCCTGCGCACCATGTTTGCCAGCCATGCGGGGCTGCTGGTGCTTCCGGTGCAGGATCTGCTTTTCTATGGAAGCGATACCCGCTTCAATACCCCCGGCAAAACCGGCGGCAACTGGAGCTATCGCCTGGCGCGGGATCAGCTGCCCATGATCGATCGGGCAAAATTCAGAGAATGGAACCGCCTGTTCGGACGGGCGTAATTTGATTCGGGAGGTGCGGATATGGAGGAGTCGCTTTGGGGCTTGATCACCATAGATCCCCACGCGCTGACGGTGGCTCCGGAGGCACTGCTGCAGGCCATGGGATGCCCTGCCGCCGCGCAGACTGCGCCGCTTCGCCATTTGGCGGAGGAGGCCGTGCGGGGCGCCGGGCGTGCCGCCGCACCGCAGGCGCTGTGGCGCAAATTTGAACTGGTGCGGGAGGGAGACGCCCTTTCCCTTGGGGGAACGGCGGTCGCTCTGCCCGGCAGGGACATTGCGGCGCATCTTCGGGGATGCGGCTCCTGTATTGTCTTTGCCGTGACCCTGGGGCTGGGCACCGAGCGGTATCTGGCCGGGCTTGCGGCCGACCCTGCCGCCGCCCTCTATGCCGACACGGCCTGCAGCTTGCTCATTGAGGAGGCGGCGGATTACGCCGAGGGGGAAATGCCCCGCCACACCACCTGGCGGTACAGTCCGGGGTATGGGGATCTCCCCCTCGCTCTGCAGGGGAAGCTGCTCTCTCTGCTGGATGCTCCCCGTCGGCTGGGGCTGACGTTGACCGACTCGGGGCTGATGCTGCCGAGAAAAAGTATTACGGCCATCGTTGGATGTGCCTGAAAAAAGGAAGAAACGAAAATGAAGGATTGCAGAAGCAGTTTTGTTTTGTTTGACGGTGCCATGGGCACCATGCTCCAGGCCCGCGGCCTGCGGGGCGGGGAAGTGCCCGAGGCGCTGAACCTCACCCACCCCGATGTGGTGCGGGCGATCCATGCCGAGTATGCGGCGGCGGGGGCTGATGTGATTACCGCCAACACTTTCGGCGCTAACCGCCGTAAGCTGGCGGAGGGGGATTCCTCTCTGACGGTGGAGGCGGTGGTATCGGCGGGGGTGAAGCTGGCTCGGGAGGCTGCTGATGTAGCCGGGCGGGATGTGGCGGTGGCCCTGGACATCGGTCCCAGCGGCGCATTGCTGGAGCCCCTGGGCACCCTTTCCTTTGACGATGCCTACGATCTGTTTG
>JAFTUB010000201.1 GCA_017466495.1 Clostridia bacterium | reverse complement strand
GATCACCGTCACCGCTGAGGATACCGAAACGGTGGAATGCTATGTGGATGTCCGTGCAGATGCCAACACCTTCCTCTATTCCATTGTCGGCGGAACCGTAACCGTCACCGGCTATAACGGAAGCGATACCGATGTCACCATCCCCGAGCGAATCAACGGTGTCACCGTCACCGCCATCGGCAGCCGTGCCTTTGCCGGCAAGCCCATCACCTCCATTCAGATTCCCGCCACCGTCACCTCCATCGGTGCATCCGCCTTTGAGAACTGCACGCGCCTCTATTCGGTGAGCCTGCCCTCTTCGGTAAGCACCATCGGCGCCCGGGCCTTTGCCGGCTGCAGCGTTCTGATGCGCATTGAGCTGCCTGCAGGTGTGGCCGTCCTGGGTGCATCTGCCTTTGAGCGCTGCTACACCCTGAAGACCGTCTATCTCCCCTCTTCCCTCGTTTCCATCGGTGACCGGGCCTTCCGCTACTGCACCGCGCTCACCCTTTATCTCCCCGATCAGTCGGCTGCACTGGACTATGCCAAGTCCAACAGCATGCAGTACACGGTGATTGGCTGATTCCATGCTTTCCCAAACGGGATGCCGCATTGCGGCATCCCGTTTTCTTTTTGCTCCGCCGCAACCGAGAAGTTAGTGCCCCCCCCCCCGTTCTCTTTTTCGGAGATTTTGTATACTTTGCGGCGCTTGACTCTACCATTAGTTTGGTGTACAATGGTAGCATAGGCCCGTCCACCCATCGATTATGAGGAACAAATTATGTCAAACTGTCACATTGCCCCCAGGCTTATTGCCCTGCGCACCGCCGCAGGGATCACCCAGGAAACCCTGGCCCACGCCCTGTCGGTGTCCAACAAAACCGTCTCCAAATGGGAGAACGGCATTTCCATGCCCGACCTGGAGATGCTCTCGGCCCTGGCCGATCACTTCGGCGTGAGCACCGACTTCCTGCTGGGACGCACCGAAGCCCCTGCCGCCGAGGACAACCCTGCCCGTCCGGCCCTGGAAGGGCTGTCGGCCACCGAAACCCTCACCCGCGCCTTCGCCCTGGCCGAGAGCATCATTCCCGCCGAATACAACGCCGTGGTGGAGGAATATCGGGAAGGCAAGCTGTCGTCGGCCATCCCCCCGCCCATGGCTTCCCGCGGTCACCGCAATGCCATTGAGCGGCACGATGTTTTCCACTTCACCGAAAACTCCGACGAGCTGACCGTGGCCGTCATGCTCATGCAGGGGCGGGATGATTTCGCCTTTCTTCGGCAGTCCGACCGCCGCGCCCGGCTCCTCCCCCTTTTCGCTTTCCTGGCCGATCCAGATGCCCTTGCCCTGGTCTGCTTCATCCACAGCCAGCATTGCTCCGAAAGCTTCACCCCGGGCTACATCGCCGAAAACCTGAAGCTCCCCCTTCCCCGCGCCGAGGAGATCCTGGGGGAAGCGGCAAAGCTGCGCTTCTGCTCTGCCACCACCGCTCACCTGTCGTCGGGGGATATCACCATTTACACCGCCCGGGGTGAGGGAACAGTACTGGCCATGCTGTCCATGGCCCATGCCTATCTCAGCCGCAAAAAGCTCTTCGGCTACCACTATGCTCCCGCCCCGGGCAGCAAAATGATCAAAGGAGAAATTCAATGAGCCTGTCACAGAATATCAAGCAATTCCGCACAAAGCGGAATATGACCCAGGAACAGCTGGCGGACATCATCGGCGTCTCTCCCCAGGCGGTGTCCAAGTGGGAGCGCAGCGAAACCTACCCCGACGGTGCCCTGCTTCTGCCCCTGGCCCGGGCGCTGGGGGTGTCGCTGGATGTGCTCTTTGACTACGGTGACGTGTCCATGGAGGACATTTCCCGCCGCATCATCACCCTCTTCCGTGGAAAGAGCTCCGGGGACTGCTTCGCCCTGGCCCGGGAGCTGGGCTGGCAGATAGAGAAGGCCCTCTTCTTCCGCCACGATGATACCGCCGAGGAGTATATCCCCGGGGAACTGGAAACTCTGCACACCCCCTCCCTCATCACCGCCAACGGTGGCTTCTCCCTGGTCGCCAACGGGAAAGCTCCCTTCTTTATCCTCTTTCCCGAGCCCAAAGAAGGCTATGCCGCCGCTCTGGGAGATGAGCGCGGGATGGCAGCGCTGTTTGCCCGCCTGGCTGACCCTCAGGTGATGTCGGCGGTGCTCTTCCTCCACCGGCAGACCGAGGGATACGTCTTCGCCCCCGACATTCTCACCCGGGAATGCGGCATTGGGGAGGATGCCCTGGACGGGGTGCTGGAGTCGCTGACCGCACTGCGCATGGTGCGGGCAAAGCCCCTGCAGATCGACGGCGTTCCCCGGGTGCTGTATGAATTTTCGCCCCGCCACGAGCTCATCGCCCTTCTGCTCATGACCCAACTCACCTGCTACATCGGAACCTACACCCTCACCAGCCGCGGCCGCCGCAAACCTCTGCTGCGGGAAGAATAAAAAAGGAGCTGTGCATCTGCACAGCTCCTTTTTATTCCGGAAAACCGGGATTATTTCACATCGCGCTCGTCAAAGCGGTCGCCGCATTCCGGGCAGAACTTGGGGGGATTGGCGGGATCCTCAGGCTCCCAGCCGCACTTGTCGCACTTGTACAGCAGAGCGCCTGCGGGCTTCTTCGCGCCGCACTCAGCACAGAACTGACCCTTGGTCACCGCACCTCATGCACAGGTCCAGCCGTCGGCTGCGGGTTTGGCCGCACCGCACTCGGCACAGAACTTGCCGGTGTTCACCGCGCCGCAAGCGCAGGTCCAACCGTCAGCGGGCTTGGCCTCAGGCTTCTTGGCACCGCACTGGGCGCAGAACTTGCCGGTGGCTACCGCACCGCAGGCACACTTCCAACCGTCGGCGGCTGCTGCCTGCTGCTGTTGCTGCTGACCCATGGCAAAGAGATTCTGGGCATTGATGCCGCCCTGGTTCATGGCCATTCCCATACCCATGAAGCCGGTCATGGCACCTGCCTCGTTGGACGCAGCCGCACGCATCGCGTCGGCCTGTGCGCCCACCAGAGTAGCGCCTGCCATGGTGGGATCCCGGTACATGGCGGTCTTCTGTGCGGTCTTGAGCAGTTCCTGATCCTCTTCGGTGAGCGTGGGAGGATTCATGGCAACCTTGATGTCGCCGATACCCCGCTCGCCCCACTCCTGGGCCAGCTCCTCATTGAGGTACTTCTCCAGCTCGGCATTGTGGCCGGGAATCTGATTGGGACGAAGCTCAAGCTCGGACAGGCGGGCAAGCGCCGGGCCGAGAGCACTGAGGAACTCGGTCTTCATGGTGTCACGCAGCTGATCCTTGCTGTAGGACTCGGTGACATTGCCGCCCACTTTGGTATAGAACTTCAGCGGGTCGGTGAGACGGAAGGTATAGATACCGTTGCAGCGCAGGGAAACATCCACGTCAAAGCCGATGCGGGAATCCACCACCCGGAAGGAGATGGGGGTAGCCGTACCGAACTTGTTGTCGAGAATTTCCTTGGTATTGAAGTAGTAAACGCGCTGATCCTTGCCGGTGTCACCGCCGTAGGTGAAACGCTTGCCGATGGTCTTGAAGGTATCCAAAATGCTCTGGCCGAGGCTGCCCGCAAAAATGGACGGCTCGGTGGATTTGTCGTAAGTAAACTCGCCGGGCTCGGCGCAAACCTCAACCACCTTGCCCTGCTCCACGATGATCATGCACTGCCCGTCGGCGACGGCAATGCCCGATCCGTTGGAAATGATGTTGTCCTCTGCCTTGGTATTCGAGGAGCGGGAAGAGATGCGCTTTTGTCCCTTTACCATCAGAATATCATTGGGAATCGCCTCGCAATAGAAAAATTCTTTCCACTGGTCGGCCAGAACGCCGCCTGCGGCACCGGTAATTGCCTTAATCAGACCCATAATCTTCCTCCTTGTTTCTTTCGCGGGCTCGGCCGCAATATCGTTACTTTCAGTATATCATATCCGGCGCGCTTTTGCAACATTTTTTTGTATCGCTTTGGCTGTTTGCACAAAAATTTATCCGATTATTCCTTCCAAAACGAAACTTTCTCCATATTTTCGCCCTGCGGCTCTTGACTTTCGACCCGATGTGTCGTATAATGGAGTGGTACATCTCTGCAGGTATTTGTGCCGGCAGAGTTTTTTGTTGTGAGAAAAGGAGTACATTCATGCAAAAAAAATACGATCTGATCATCGTCGGCGCAGGTCCCGCAGGCATTTTCACCGCCCTTGAGCTGATCCGCCGCGGCAGCAAAAAGAAAATCGTGATCATAGAAAAAGGCCGTCCCATTGAGCAGCGCCGCTGCCCCAAGGCAACGGTGGGCAGCTGTGTCAACTGCAAGCCCTCCTGCCACATTACCACCGGTTTCTCCGGGGCCGGTGCTTTCTCAGACGGCAAGCTCTCCCTCTGCTATGAAGTGGGGGGCGCTCTGCCCGAACTGATCGGGGCAGATTTTGCCCAGGAGCTCATCGATTACACCGACCACATCTATCTGGAGTTCGGCGCAGATCCCCACATCGAAGGGGTCAGCCACCCCGATAAAATCAAGGAGATCCGCCGCCGCGCCATCCGTGCGGGACTGAAGCTGGTGGACTGCCCCATCCGTCACCTGGGCACCGAGCGGGCACAGGAACTTTACTACGCCATTCAGCGTACCCTGATGGAGCAGGGGGTGGAGATTCTCTTCGGCCACAGCTGCACCGATCTGATCCTGGACGGCGATGCCTGCATCGGCATCACCGCAGAGCCTGCCGCGGGAAAGGGCGACTCCCTGGAGCTCTACGCTCCCCGCACTGTGGTGGCCACCGGCCGACGGGGCGCCGACTGGCTGGAGCGCATCTGCACCGAGCACGGCATTGCCCACCAGCCCGGCACGGTGGATATTGGTGTGCGGGTAGAGGTGCGCAACGAAATCATGGAGGAGGTCAACGAGGCCCTGTACGAGTCCAAGCTGGTGGGCTATCCCCTCCCCTTCAAGAACAAAGTCCGCACCTTCTGTCAGAACCCCGGCGGCATGGTGAGCCAGGAGAACTACGACAATGACCTGGCGGTGGTCAACGGCCACTCCTACAAGGATCAGAAGTCCCAGAACACCAACCTGGCCATTCTCTGCTCCCATAATTTCTCGGTTCCCTTCAATCAGCCCATCGCCTACGCGCAGAAGGTGGGCGAGCTGACCAATATGCTGGGCAATGGGCATATCCTGGTCCAGCGCTTCGGTGATATTCTGGACGGCAAGCGCACCTGGCCCAAGGAGCTGGCCCAGTCCAATGTCCGCCCCACCCTCCCCGATGCGGTGGCGGGGGACATCACCGCCGCCATGCCCTACCGCGCCATGACCAACATTATCAACTTCATCACCGCCGTGGGACAGGTGGTCCCCGGCTTCGATTCCCGGGAGACCCTGCTCTACTCCCCCGAGCTGAAGTTCTACTCCAACCGCATTAAAATGGACACCGATCTCAACACCAACATCCGGGGACTCCACTGCCTGGGCGACTCCAGCGGCTGGACCCGGGGCCTGATGATGGCCTCAGTGATGGGTGTTCTCATGGGCCAGAAACTGCTGGAGCAGGAACAGGGCTGATTCCACCCAAATTCATTCGATACGGGAGGTTTCCATGTACGCACACGATCTCATTTTCATCGCTGAGCTGATCGGCATCATTGCCTTCGCCGTATCGGGCGTGCTGGTGGCCATTGAACACGGTCTCGATGCCTTCGGCGCGGTGGTGCTGGGCACCACCACTGCCGTGGGCGGCGGTATGGTGCGGGACATTACTGTGGGCAACACGCCGCCCCTGGTCTTTACCAACCCCATCTACGCCCTGCTGGCGGTGATAGTGTCCCTGGCCGTCTTCTTCTGCGCCTATTTCCTCGGCAGCCGCATCAACCTCCGCAGTCCTCATCTGATGCGGATTGTCAATGTGTTCGATGCCATCGGCCTGGCCATTTTTGTCACCGTCGGCGTGGATGCCGCCCTGGCAGGGGAAATGGGAGACAATCCCTTCCTCGCCATCTTCCTCGGCACCGTCACCGGTGTGGGCGGCGGCGTGATCCGCGACCTCTTTGCCGCCACCGTCCCTGCCATTTTCCGCAAGCACATCTACGCCAGTGCCGCCATCCTGGGCGCCGCCATCTACTATTTCTCCGCCAAAGCGGGAGCACCCATCCTTCTCTCTCTGCTTGCCACCGTAGCAGCCGTGGTGATTATCCGTATGCTGGCAGCCCATTACCGCTGGAATCTGCCCCGGGTCCCTCTGGCCAAACCCGCCGACGAGACCCCAAAAGCCCCGCCCCAAACCTGAACCGCGCGCTTTTTGTCGACCGATTTTCCCCTATCCGGGAGAATTCCGTCCAAAATATTTCCCAAACCCCTTGACAAACGGGCCAACCCATGGTATACTGTATAAGCACCAAGGAAGTGCGCGCTCAGTCCTCGCCGGAATGGCGAAACTGGCAGACGCCCGGGACTTAAAATCCCGTGATACGAAAGTATCGTACCGGTTCGATCCCGGTTTCCGGCACCAATACCGCGGGGTAGAGCAGTTCGGTAGCTCGTCGGGCTCATAACCCGGAGGTCGTGAGGTTCAAATCCCACCCCCGCAACCAATTAGTGCGACCAAAAAAGATATCGCACGGAAAACCCAGAAACCACAACGGTTTCTGGGTTTTTTCGTGTCATTTTTTAAGATGTTATTCAAAAGATATCATTTCCCCAAAACGACCTTTGGGGAGGACTTGAACTATGATAATTGAAATTATGGCGGTTTTATGTTATACTTAAATCGTAAGTTTTGTCGAACCGAGGTGAGCTTTTTGAAATCTCCAAAATTAAAAAATGCTTTGCTGTGCAGAATACTTGTCTATGTGGTTGTCCTTGGTGGATTTATCGCTCCCATTATAATCGTGGCGAATCTAAAATTTGTTCCTGAAGCGATTAAAGTTATTGTTGGGATAGGCTTGGCAGTCGGGCTTTTGGTATATCTAATTAAGAACTTTGTTTTGTTAATGGCAATGGATGTTGGATTGGCTATGTTGCATTGTCATAATACAGCAAGAAAACATTTTGTATTGCCTAAATCTTTTTCAGAACAAAAAGTTGAGAGAGAATTCACCCGCTTTGGCAAGGAATACGAGTCTTCTGCCATTTCCCCTCGCCCTGAAACACTTCGATACAAGAGCAATGCTCCCATGACGATTTATTCAAGCGGTATCGAGAAGATTATTGCGACATATCATATTGATTTCTTGGATAAAAACCAATACCACTTGATCATCAATTCTGCTACAGCGAACTCAACGGCACTAAAAGGAAAAAAGAAGCATTGGTTTCTTGATAAATCTCAAAAGAGTTCTCCATTAAACCGTGCTACAGTAATTGTGATATATGCCAAACAAGCAGATGAAAAATTGAGAAATAGTTTATTTGATGTGGTTTGTAAAAATGGTGGAGACGGGTTCGATACTGCGATACTTCCGTGTGTGGTGGATTTAGAAAAACAAATCTGTACATTCGACAGTATGCGAATGCCCTACACGGGATTTCAATATCCGGTGAAGAACCGCGGTATAAAAATCATTCGAAAATATCTGTTTAACAACAAGTTTCCGTTTGCCGATTCGCCGGATATGCTTGACCCCATCAAAGACATGGATCCTGAACAGAGCCTGTGGGATTTTTGGAAAACGATGAAGAAAGAACTCGTGTCAGATGATAAGAATATGAAAAAACGCTTCGAAAAAATGAAGCATAGGGACATCGTTTTTGAAGATGGCTATATTTATTTAAAATGGGAATACCACGGCCTTTGGATTTCAGTTGAATTAAATGAAGAACTAAGAACAGCCGAAATTGATGCCATCGATTCTTGGGATTATCCAAAGTCTCATAAAATTTCCAAAGCCACTATAAAAGAAATAGAGATATTGATTAATACTTATTTTTCCGGACTGGGATACACCACAAAATATATTTCTTATGAATGATATCTTTTTTGGCACCTCTTACCAACGAAAGCCTTGAAATCTTAGGATTCCGAGGCTTTTTTCTTTGTTTTTGCCGGTAATAAGGTTTGCGTCTATACCGATCTATTCCCGTTTAGACCACTCTATTTGGGCGGTTTTTGGTCGGTTCGGGAAATTTGACAGACGAATGGGCGGTCGGCTGCGGTCGGTTGGACGGGAGTGGGCGAGAGATATTGCAAACAAAAAGCGCCGGCATAGCATGATCGCATATGTCGGTGCTTTCGTTTTGGCGAAGAAGGAGAATGCACACGGATCCTCCCTCCTTCTACTCACTCCTGGGACTCTTCTTGCTCTTTTACGAGTTCGATAGAGGTGAGAAGGGGTATATCATCAAAGCCCCCAAGAGCGAAGCCGGTATTCGGGACATCGCCATCGGTGATGAGGTACTGGACGAGCTACGACAAGCAAGAGCGCAGTATATGATGGATGCATTCACCTATGGCACCGGGTTTCAGAACCTCGGATTTGTCGTACGCCAGGCTGACGGATCTCCCTACAAACCCGATTCCATGACGCAGAAGTGGGAGCGTTTTCTCGAGGAATCAGGACTGCCCAAGATCCGTCTGCACGATCTGCGCCACAGCAACGCCACCGCGCTCATCCAAGCTGGGGTCAATCCCCGCGTCGTCCAGCAGAGACTGGGACATTCGGATGTGAGCATCACGCTGAACACCTATACGCATGTTCTCCCCGAGATGGACGCGGCAGCGGCTGAGAAAATTGATACAATCATGCTAAAACAAGCATAAAAATAATCGCCATCCCTCAAGAATAAAACCTAAGAGATGGCGATTTGTTGTACAATTAAAGGCAATAATAAGTCAAATGGATTTAAGTTGTTTTTTGAATAACTTAAGTGAATTTTAAACTTAACTCAAGCCTACTTGAGTTGTTTCTAATTAACTTAAATAATTTGAGTTGATACCGACTTGCGCTTTTTGACAATAACGCCGCCAACGACAATTACCACTGCTGCAGCAGATATACCAATGATTAGCATCACATTTTTCGTAACACCAGCGTTTTCGTTTGTTTCATCTGCGGAATTGGTTGTCATAGGACCTGCTGTTGTTTCGGCAACAACGGTTGCTGCAGGAATCACCGTTGTCTCAGGCGCTTCCGAGGTGGCAGGGGCTTCCGTCGTCACAGGCGTTTCTGTGGTAACAGGGGCTTCCGTCGTAGCAAGAGCCTCCGTTGTAGCAGGGGCCGCGGTGGTCACGGGCTCCAGGCGCGGGATGGGCTTCTGGGCGCTAATGACCGCAGCGCAGACCGAACAATGGGAACCGGCCGTGAGTCCCTCACTCTCCTCGGTAGGGGCAACCGCCGGATCCTCAACCGCGGTGTGTCCTGTGGCAGGTATGACCGTTTTGAGGGTCAGCTCCCAGGTGCAGGTTTTGCAGTAGGTTCCGCCGGTGGAACCGTTGGCCGTACAGGTGGGGGCAACATCGGCATAGGGGGCCGGCACATGGGCAGCCTTGGGCAGGATCACCGCAGATGCCGTCGTTGCGTTCTTACCATCTGCATCGACAAAATATCCTCCGCAATCGGAGCAGAACCAATGCTCAATCTGCCCCTCTGCGATACAGGTGGCGGCACGGGCGGCGCGGTGGGTCATGGTGTGGCTGATGACTTCGAATGCGTCCTCCGAACCGTATTTCTGCAGATACGCCAGACGCTTGGGGGACCAGTCGGAGGAGAAAGCACAAATCTCATTGGATGCCGTAACAAAGAAGCCTGTATAATTTGTTTCGATGTCGGTCTCCCACATGAGATCCAGGCTTCTGCTCGCACGGAAAACATGATAGCTTCCGTTCGAATGGTTTCCCACCGCGGTGCAAACGACCGCAACAAAACCGTCATCAGGATACAAATTGAGTGAGAATTGACGAGAAAGGGCATTGCTATCGTCGGCGACACCGTCAAATACCGTCTGTTTCACGACGCGGAAGGAAGAGTCCAAAATTGCTGCGGTGATTCCCGCCGATTGTCTGCCAAATACGACAAAGGTATAGGTACCGTTGCTGTTGTACACCATTTTGATCTGATAGTAACCGGAATTCCATTGAACATCAAAACCATGCGTCTCTTTGACACGCAAGGTAACAGGATCCATCACCAAGATTGATATGGGAATGGTAGCGGAGATACCGATCACATCCGTGCCGTTATAACAAGCCGTGATCAGATTCTTTCCGCGAACATTCGTATCGGTGATCTCTCCGGTCTGTGCGTCAATAAACGTACGCCACTGACCGCAGAAGAGGATACCGTTCTCATAGGCAACGACAGCATCGGTCAAGTGCCCAAACTCCATTCTTTCCTTTGATCTCTTATGCCAGCGCAGCTCACCGTTGGGATCCACGCAGATAAGGATGGTGTTCATATCGCTCAGATCACGGAAACGGAGAATACAGCTTCCGTCATTGGCCCGGTATACTCTGTACAGTTCGCATCTCCCCTCATAGGGATTGCGGATAAACTTATGGGTAGTCATTTCCCCATCCGCGCCCACCTTGATGAATTCAATGAAAGCACCCATGTTATCCCCTTCACCGGTAACGGTGATAAGGATATTTTCGTTTCCATAGGAGAAGCTGTGAATCGGCTGCTCCCAGAATCTCGTCTTGTCCGGGTAATACCAGGGAATCAGTACACTGGACTGTTCAAAAATTTTCCCATTCGTTGTGACAGGAATAGTCGCAGCCTTGTTTCGGTTGCCAGAGGAGTCACGCACGCAGTCCTCGGGAAGGACGATCTGATAACCTTCTTTTGGGATCTCACCTTCAATGATGATCTCGATCTCATACCGCGCATAGTAACCGTGGGTGATCCGTGCGGGAATCGTCTCGCCGGTCAGCGTCGTGATCTGAATCTTGTCCCAGTTGGCTGACGGATAGATATATTCGTTGAAGATCAATTTGTTCTCGGCCTTGAAGCCGATCACAGACTGTTTGTCTGATATCTCCGGTGCGGCGGTATCCTGGTTGCCGAAGGTAATATCCATGGTGGCATGGGTACCAAATCCCTTGAAATCGTCAATTTTGATGCCGGTGTATTTTCCGTCATGGGTATCGGTGCTGGGAATGCTGCCCGGGCCGAGGGAACTCCCTTCCCGGAAATACAAACTGTTGGTCCAGTTAAGCACATGGTCTGAGTACGGGATGGCAGAAACCTCTTCGATAAACAGCTGCTCAGAAAATTCCCGTACGGTAACGTGTGGACTTTCCTGTCCGGGCTTGGGAGAATAGGTCAGGTTGTCATACAGGAACGCTGTTTTGTCTGCATTCAGTCGGGCATCTACATGCCAGATCCTGATCTGCGTCTTTCCAAAAGCCTGATCCCTGGCATAGGCAATCAAATAAAACTCATCAAAGATCCCGTTATACTGATCGGTAACCAGAATGGTCTCCCCGCTCGTTTCCCAAACATTCAACTGAATATCCAGCGTGTCCGAGGTCACCAGGGTAACCTTATTTGTCCAGCCCAAAAGGATCTTATAATAGGGATTGATGGTAAAGGTATTGTTGCACATGAGATCCTCGGCCGGAGCTAAAGTCGGATACCAGCCCGTACCGTACAGGTCATACATCCCAAGCGTATGCAGCAGCTCGTGGCAGGCGATTCTGCGCATGTTTTCCGAATTCTTTGTCGCCCTATCGACAAGTGTGCCAAGTTGGATAAAGGAATTGATCTTCTGACCGGTTCCCGTCTTTCCCACATAGGTGGTACGCTTCAAGCCGTCATACCAAGGCTCCTCCAGCCTTTCATCAGCAGGACCGGCAAAATGGTAGATCACAGCATCCAACTCGCCGTTTCCATCGCCGTCAAATCGGCCGAAATCTACGCCTTTAGCCTCGTAGTAGGCTACAGCTTCCAAAACAAGTTCTTTCTTCTTTTGATCGTCGTTATAGTACGCCCGCTCATGCTTGGCAGTGTACCAATCGAACACCTGCCCGGACAGATTCAGCTTGCCGTAAGACTGCTCGCGGTAGAATGTGGCCACCGAGCCGTACCAGGGATTGTCGGCCTTGGTGCCGTCCAGCGGCTCGGCAGAGAAATAAAGCTGGTTATAGTACTCCGCCGTAGCATCGGGATTGTCATTCCGATAGTCGGGGAACTGGATCAAGAACACCGCGATCTTACCCTCACCATGGGTGGGCATGGTCTGCCCCATAAACAGTCCGGGATACTCCTCCACCGGAATGCCCACATCAAGTTCCTTGGCTGAGATACCCAGGCAAAAGGCAACCGCCAGGAAAACCGGGATCAGCGAAAGCAGAATGCGTCTTGAAAGTGTCTTCATATTTCTTGCCTTTCCTTGAAGATAAAAATATATGTGATTCCACAATATTGATTACGTTTTCTCACCGTCTCTTCTTGAGAAAGATTACAGCCAAAATCAATACACCAATGGCAATCACCGCAACGGGCAGAACCCACCCGAATGTCGAAGCGGCGTGATTATTTTCCCCGGTAGTCTGTTCCGGAACCTGCGTGAGGGGAGCTTCGGTGGTGGCCGGTATTTCGGTGGTCACAGGCGTTTCTGTGACCGCAGGCACTTCGGTGGTAGCAGGCGCTTCTGTCACAGCGGGTACCTCTATTGTAGCAGGTGCCTCTGTTGTAGCGGGTTCCTCGGTTGTTGCGGGTTCCTCGGTTGTTGCGGGTGCGGCGGTAGTTTCGGGTTCCAGCCTCGGGATGGACTGCTGAGCGGTAATCACCGCACCGCAGATGCCGCAATGGGCGCCTGCCGTGAGGCCCTCGCGCTCATAGGTAGGCGCAACTGCCGCATCCTCCACAACCCTGTGCCCTGTGGCCGGGACAACCGTTTTCGGCGTCAGCTCCCAGGTGCAGGTTTTGCAATAGGTTCCGCCGGTGGAGCCGTTCGATGTGCAGGTGGGGGCAGCGTCAGCATAGGCCACTGCGCTGTGTGCCGCCTTGGGCAGGATCACCGACGCAGCAGAGATGGCCGTTTTCCCGTCCGCATCGGCAAAGTACCCGCCGCAATCGGAGCAGGTCCAATATTCAATCTGCCCCTCGGCAAGACAGGTGGCGGTCTGCGCGGCGTGATGCGTCATGGTATGACTAATGATCTCAAACTCATCCTCCGAGCCATACTTGAGGAGATACGCTTCCCGCTTGGGGCTATGGTAAGAGGAAAAAGCCACGATCTCGTTGGCGGCGGTGACGAAAAAGCAAACCTTAAGTGTTTCGATATCGGTTTCCCACATGAGATTCAGATTCTTATTCATGCGGGTGATATGATAGCTTGAGTTTGAATGGTTTCCGCTCACCGTACAAAAAGAAGCCAAAAAACCGTCATTGGGCACAAATTTCAGTTCGGAAACATTAAGAAACACTTGTTTTGTGACGCGGAAGGAAGAATCGAAGGTGATCACCAGATACCCGACTACACCCTGGCTGTTCATCGCATTGATCAAAGCGGTATAGGTGCCGTTTCCATTATATACCATGTCCGTACAGAAACCGTTATACACCCCATCGACATTGATGGTGTGTGGGGGGTGGAGGCTAAAAGTATCGGCATCAACAATCTTGATTTGCCCAGACGTTGTCCAATTCAAGCCCACAAAGCGGCTGCCGTCATAGCAAAAGGCTTGCCCTAATCCGCCCTCCCCCTTCACGGTAACCTCTCCGGTTTCTATATCAATAAACCGATTATTTCCAAAGAGAATTCCGTTTTGATAGGCTATCCCGGCAGGAGTCCCAACCATCTCCACAGTTGTTTGCCATCGAAGCACGCCGTTTTTGTCAACGCAAACAAACGCGGTCATTTTCCGGTTGTTTTCATACAGGCGAAGAACAAGGCTTCCGTCATTGGCCTGAAAAACGCCCTGCAGACGATAGTTACCCTCATAGGATGTGGGAATAAAATTGTGGACGATCACATCTCCATTCGCATTCAATTTCAGAAATTCTACGAAAGCAGACACATTGGCGCCATCACCGAGCGTAGTGACCAAAATGCTATCATCATCACAAGAAAAACTGTATGCATCCATCTCCCACCTTCTCTCCCGGTTCGGATAATACCCGGGGACGAAGGTCTTGGTCTGTTCCAAAAGGTACCCCTCCGGCATGACGGGAACGGTCATTGCCTTGTTTCTGTTGCCCGAAGAGTCACGCACACAGCCTTCGGGAAAAGAAATCAGGTATCCCGTCTGCGGGATATCTCCGTCGATGATGACAGCAATCTCCTGCACGAGATAGTGGCTGCGGGTGATTTTTGCGAAAATCGGTTGGCCGTCGTGGGTAGTGACCCGAATCTTGTCCCAATTCTCCGCCGGATAAATATGTTCGTTGAAAATCAGAAAATTCTCGACGGCAAAACCGACCGAGGTTAACTCATCCGAGAGCACCGGGGCCTCCGTATCTTTGTTACCCAACGTAATATCCATGGTGGCATAGGAATCAAAACGCTTGAAATTATCGATCTTGATGCCGGTGTACCTTCCGTCATGGGTGTCGGTATTGGGAATACTGTTCGGTCCCAGGGAAGTGCCTTCCCGGAAATACAGGTAGCTGCTCCCTCGGTTGAGCACGTTGTCGTACTGCGGGATCGCCGATATCTCTTCCATAAAGAGATAGGGAGAATAATCCCATGTTTTTCCGTGTGCATCCCCCTGCTCAGGCTTGGGGGAGTAGTACAGATTGTTATACAGGAAGCCTGTTTTGTCTGCATTCAAGCGAGCATCCACGTGCCAGATTCTAATTTTATTTTCAACATTTGCATGCTCTTTCTCTGTATAGGCAATCAGGTAAAACTCATCAAAAATACCGTTGTACCGATCCGTGACCAGGATGGTTTCCCCACTCTCGGCCCAGAGACTCAGCTGAATGTCTGCAGCATCTGCAGTCACCAATGTGACCTTATTTGTCCAGCCCAGGAGAATTTTATAATAGGGGTTGATCAAAGGATCTTCCTCACACATCAGGTCTTCCAGCGGTGCCAGACCGGGCCAAGCCAACCCGTACAGATCATGCATCCCCAGGGTATGCAGCAGCTCATGGCAAACGGTTCTGCGCAGGCGCTCGGAATTGCGCTCCGAGCGGTTGACTGAGCTATCCAGCTGAATAAAGGAATTGATTTCCTTTCCGCCACCTGTCTTTCCCACATGGTCGGACAATGCAAAGCCGTCATACCAGGGGTCCTCCTGATATCCATCGGCAGGCCCCGCAAAGTGGTAGATCACCGCATCAAGCTCGCCGTTTTTGTCACCGTCAAATTGGCCGAAGTCCACACCCTTGGCCTCATAGTAGGCCACAGCCTCCAGAACAAGCTCTTTTTTCTTTTGATCGTCACTGTATTAGTCACGTTCATGCATGGCGGTGTACCAATCAAACACCCGGCCGGAGAGATTCAGTTTGCCATAGGATTGATCTCGGTAAAAGGTCGAAACCGAGCCGTACCAGGGATTGTCGGCCTTGGTGCCGTCCAGCGGCTCGGCAGAAAAATAGAGCTGATTATAGTATTCCGTCGTAGCATCGGGTTTGTCATTTTTGTGGTCGGGGAACTGGATCAGGAATACCGCGATCTTCCCTTCCCCGTGGGTGGGCATCGTGCGCCCCATAAACAGTTCGGGATATTCCTCCACCGGAATACCAACGTCAATTTCTTGGGCAGAAACACCCACAGAAAAGACCCATGTCATAAGAATAAGCACAACGACGAGGGCGATCTGTTTCGAAACCGTCTTTATAATTCTTCGCCTCTTTCTCAAAGATAAGATGTAAGAAATTTCTCTGTTTCCATTATACCACTATCCCAAAGGTTTTTCAAGTATTGGAAATGATTATGGGCAAATCCAAAATGACCCGTTTAGCGATATTTGGGGCAACATTACCAAGCACCATTCTGCTCAAACGGGCGTAGAGTTAAAATTAGCGTGGTTGCTTTCGACGGCAACGGTCGGTTTTTTGGTCGGTTTTTCGCATCACACACCCGTCCTGCCGAGGCGATGGATGGCAGCCCGAGTTTTGCGAGAAGCCCTCATAACCCGGAGGTCGTGAGGTTCAAATCCCACCCCCGCAACCAAAGAAAGCCTTGAAAACGTGATGTTTTCAAGGCTTTTTTCTTTGTTTTTGCCGGGAATGAGGTTTGCGTCTATACCGATCTATTCCCGTTTAGACCGATCTATTTGGCCGGTTTTTGGTCGGTTCGGGGAATTGGATGGGTGATGGGCGGTCGGGTGGGCGGTTGGGCGCAGAAAGCCTGACAAACATATCAACGGTGGCACCACCTGTTCTAATATGCTTGATCTTTTACTCAAAATATTGTAAAATATATTCACCTATTTCCTCACTAAGAATCGCTTTTGCTTAAGGAGCCTAATTTGATCAACGAACATACCCATTTAATACGGATACCGAACACCGTGCGGACTGTCTGTTTTGCCGAAAAGATCATTCAGCGAAACATCGAAGTGTTCCGCATACCACAGGAGCGCTTTTGGCGACGGAACAGCCTGTCCGTGTTCATAGCGATTGATACTTGCCTGCTGTATTTCCGCAAGCTTGCCGAGCTTGTTCTGCGACAAGCCAACAGCCTCACGAAGTTCCCGTATTCTCTTTCTCATGGCAACGCCCAAACCCTTTAACAATTTCAGAGAGATTGGCTGCGCACCGTTCCGGCGCTTACGGATATTTACGAGGAAAGGCACAGACGGATTTTTCTCCGTCTGTGCCTTTTTGGAAATGATGCGTTAGTCTTTGTTCGTTGCGTTCTCACAGAAACGCTGCAGGATAGCTGCTGCCTGTGCTCTCGTTGCGTTGCCCTGCGGTGCAAGGTTCATCATATTGCCGTCTGCAATGCCCTGGATCATGCCGGAGCCGCAAGCCCACTGCATCGCAGGGATTGCCCACTCAGCTACATCAAAGGCATCGTCATAGGAGAGAATGTTGGTGTTCTCGCCAACGGATACATCGTAGCCCTTGTGCTTGGCATAGCGGAACATGATGGTCACCATTTGCTCACGGGTGATGGCATCGTTCGTACCGAACTTGCCGTTGCCGTAGCCTTCCACGATCTTCTCGCTTGCCGCCCAGCGGATGGCTTCGGTGTGCCACTGATCGGCTGCAACATCCTCGAAGTCCATTGCGTAGTTCACAATGGGGCTGCCTTCCAGACGCCACAGGATCGTGACGATCATGGCGCGGGTAGTAGTGCTGTCCGGATCAAACTGATTGTTACCGACACCCTGCATCAGACCATGTTCAATGCAGTAGTGGATACCATCGTGATACCACAGACTTCTACCCAGATCGGTGTAGCCGTACATCGGGCAAGTCCAGTCGCGCGGGCAAACCTTGGTGATTTCCTTGAAGGTTACTTCGATTTTGACCTTGCCGCGGGGCTGCTTGAAGCTGTAAGTGCCGTCGCCGTTATCAACAACAGTCATGGGATTGCCGTTCTTGTCGGTGACAATCACTTCGTCTACTTCGTAGCCTGCATCGGGATCGGGAATGATGGTCACGGTATCGCCCTTTTCGGGATTCTTGGGGGTTACAACTACATCACCGTTGTCGCCGCCATTCACAACAGGAGGATAAGTGGGATTGGACGGAACGATCGGGAAGTAGATGAAATTCCACTTTGCATAGAAGGTCTTGTTGCCAATATCGGCAGCGGTTATCTCGGTAACTGCCGTTCCTCTGCAACCCTCGTTGTCATACCAGCCACCGAAGTAGAAGCCGCTTCTTGTAACATTGGTGGGCAGCTTGGCTCCAACGCCGTAGGTGTACTCGGTAACGTCTCCGTCGCGGATGATGCCTCCGTTGGTGACAAGGATGACCGTGTAGGTCTTGGGCACAGCCTTTGCAAACTCGACCATCAGAACATTGTCTGTGACAGCCACGTCAGCGTAGACCACATCGCCGTACTTCTCGAGGAAGAACGGCATACTGCCCGGTGTCTCATATCCGTTGGGCGTGACGGCCACCCGCAGGGTATACTCCTCACCGGCCTTCAGCCCGAGGACTTCCCAAACGGATTCATCGGTATCCTCGGTAGATTCCATATCTGCCGCGGAATTCCATTCTGCCACAGCACTGCCCTGTGCATTCAGAATCTGCACCGTTGCGCCTTCGACGGCCGCGCCTTCGGCATCGACAGCCTTGACTCTGACCACGGTCTGCGCAAACTTGATCAGCAGAGCATCGTCTTCGTCGGTATCGCCGGAGGTGATCACATCGCCCATTTCATTGATGGAGAAGGTCACCGCGTCGGGGATCGTATATCCCTCGGGGGCAGCGGCGGGGAGAATGGTGTAGGGCACGCCGGTATACAGGCCGATGATCTCCTTGGGCATATCGGTGGAAGTCCACTCTGCCACGATGCTGCCTTCCGGATCACAAATCTGCATGGCCGCGCCTGCAAGGTCTTTGCCGTTTGCCTGATCCACAGCCGAAACCTTGACCGCGGTCTTGACAAACTCGATGAGCAGAATGCCGTTTTCATCTGTGGTTGTGACGCTGGAGTTATCCAGTGTTCCGTCAGTATTGATGGAGAAGGTCGTATCGGTGGGAAGGATATATCCATTGGGCGCAACGATGGCACGCAGAGTGTATGTCACGTCGGCCTTCAGACCTTCGATTGTATGCGGCACCCATCCGGACTCCCATTCCGCGATAACATTGCTCTGTCCTTCCAGAAGCTGCACGAACGCGCCTTTCAGCTCGAAGCGGTCGGCAGCATCCACAGCCGAAACCTCGACCGAATAGAAGGTAGGTGCCTTGCCCACGGTGTAGGTTTCACTCCTCACAAGAGTAGTCACCGCGTGGCCGGCCCCGTCCAGCAGGGCATAGCCCTCGGGCAGACGGATGGTGTCGTCGGAAACGGCGAGACCGTCGGAGACGGCGTTGTAGATCGTGATGCCCGTGGGATTGCTGTGTCCGGACAGGTCGATCACGCCCTTGTAGCAGGCAATATTATTGTCACTCACAATCGTGCCGCCGGTCACCTTGACCAACGCGCCGCGTGTGCAGATTGCGGTACTGTTAAAACCGTTTGCAAGCAGCTTGCCGCCCGATACGGTCAACTCGGCTGTCGAATTGCCAAAAACTGCCATATCCACGGTCAAATTCGAATTACTCTCCATCGTGCCGCGCTGGATATCCAGCTTGGCACTGTCGTACAGATAGAGTGTCGAGTAGTTTTCGCTTCCGAGCAGCTTGCCGTTGCCGTTAGAGGAAGAGTCGGTGAGGATGATATCGGCAGTGCTATAGATATGCAGTCCTTCTTTGACGAGCGTCCAAGTCTTGCCGTTCAGGTCAATGGTGAAGGCGCCGCTGTTTATGTAAACCGGTTTGCTTGTGCTGATATCCTCCAGCAGCTTCAGCGTGGAGCCCTCGCTTGCCTTTGCCGCAGCGATGGCTTCGGCAAAGTCGGTGTAGTCGGTGGTCACATCGCCCGCCGTTGTCACGGATGCGACGGAGTTGGCGGATGCATCCGTTTTCTTCACCAGCACCATGGTGGTCAGGCCGGTCGTCTCGTCGGTTTCCTCGGACTTCACGGAATAGCTGGAGCCGGTTTCGTTGATGATATTTACAGCGGTTGCACCCATGGCGGTCAGCTTGCCTTCATTCTCCACGGT
>JAFTUB010000200.1 GCA_017466495.1 Clostridia bacterium | reverse complement strand
TGGCCGGTTCCGCGCTGTTTGGTGGGGATGCATCCCACATAGCGCCAGCCGCTTGCGGCTCGCCGGTCGATGATGGAACGGTAGTCCTCGATGCAGTAGACGTTGCCGGAACCAAGGCCCCAGCCGCCGAAGTCGCAGCTTACGGTTTCATATTCGTATTTGTACATGGATTTGATCCCCCGTGGCAATGGATTTTACGCAATCACAAATTCGGCATAGGCCATTGCTTTGTCGTAGTCACCGGTGCCTCTGAAATTCATGATTTCTTTTCCGATGCGGTATGCGCCGGAAGGAAGTTCGCCGTAAAGGCCCTCCCATTTTACATTCCAAGTGGTTGTGCTGCCTTTCAGGATGCCCCATGCCTCCTGGGTCCAGGCAAGGTCATATTCCTGGGGAAGATACTCTACATTGACCCATGCGCCGTCTTTCTGCGCCTGGATGACAAAATAGCTGCCTGTGTTCAGCTCAGCCACGTTTTCACCGCCTGACTGCTCACATACGATGGTCAAGCCGGTGGGGGTGACATTTTCGGCCTTTAAGGTAATGCCCCAGTCGGCGGGGTTAGTACCGTTGGTTTGCTCGGTTTGCGCGCCGCTGCCCGAAGTGGAAGCGGGATCCTGTGCGGGGGGACGCTCGGCATCGGAAGTACATCCGGCCAGTGCCAGTACGCAGAGCAGGGTGAAAATCAATGCAAGAAATTTCGTCATATCATTTTCTCCTTTCTCAAATTCAAGCGCGGATGTTGGTTTACAGCAGATTCCTGCCCTCCCATTCGGGGGCGGGCTCGGCGTCAAGCAGAGCGGCGACAGTGGGGGCGATGTCCTTGATATTTGCGCCCTCCAGCACCTTGCCCGTCGTGAAGGGGGTGCCCTTGAGGAAGAGGGGAATGGTCATATCCTCGGCGCAATCGGTGCCGTGGGAACGGCCATGGCCGCCATGGTCGGCGGTGACGATGACAGTGTATTCCTCGGGAAGAGAGGCGGTGATGCGCTCAATGTCGTCCCAGGAGCTTTGTACGGCTCTCATGTATTCCTCGCCCATCCAGCCATAGGCGTGACCCGCCTCGTCCACCCAGCCCAGGTAGAGGAAAACAAAATCGGGGGCATACTCGGCGATGTGCGCCATGGCGGCATCGGTGATCATACGGTTGGACTTTTCCCAGGTGTGGAGCTTGCCCGAGGCGAAACATTCATAGGAGAGGGAGCCGGGGCGGCAAAGGTCGCGGAGTTGATGCCAGTTGTAGAAGAAGGCGCACTGCTTGCCCGCCGCTTTGAGCTGCTCACACAGGCCGGCAATGGGGCGGACCTGGGGGGTGTAGGTGTTGGTGGTGATGCCGTGGCGGTCGGGATCCACGCTGTGGAAGAGGGACATATGGCAGGGCAAGGTGACCGAGGGCATGACGGTACGAACGTCCAGGCTGTAGGTGGCCTCAGTCATCATGCGCTTAACCTGAGGAATATCCGCCAGTGCATCGGGGCGCATTCCGTCCACCAAAATGAGCAGAAGTTTCATGTGGTTTCTCCTTTGCGGTGATTTATTTCGAGCTGCCGAAGAGTCCGCGGAAGATGGAGCGGCCAAGCTCGCGGCCGATGGCGCTCATGGCGCTGCTGGCGGTGCGCTCAACGGCTTTGGTGACAAAGCTCTTTTCCTTTTTCTTGGCTTTGGCGGCTTTTTCCGCTTCCTTGGCGGCCTTTGCCGCTTCCTTTTCGGCCAGGGCGGCAGCCTCGGCTTCGGCCTTTTCCTGCGCCGCCTTCTCGGCGGCGGCCAGCTTGGCCTCCTCGTCACGGGCGAGAAGCTCATAGGCCGATTCGCGGTCGATCTCCTGGTGGTACTTGATGAAGAGGTCGCTGTTGTTGATCACCTTCTTGCGCACGTCGTCGGTGATGGTGCCCATTTTGCTCTGAGGCGGCAGGATCCATGCCCGCTCTACCACACCGGGAGCGCCTTTTTCGTCCAGGAAGGATACCAGCGCTTCTCCGGTGGAGAGTTCTGTAATCACATCCTTGGTGTCAAAATTGGGGTTGGGACGGAAGGTATCGGCGGCGGTGCGGACGGCCTTCTGCTCGGCGGGGGTATATGCCCGGAGGGCGTGCTGGACCCGGTTGCTCAGCTGTGCCAGGACGGGATCGGGCAGGTCGGAGGGGCTTTGGGAGATGAAGTAGATGCCCACGCCCTTGGAGCGAATGAGCTTGATGATCTGCTCCACCTTCTGCAGAAGCGCCTTGGGGGCATCGGTGAAGAGCATATGGGCCTCGTCGAAGAAGAAGACGATGCGGGGCTTCTCCAGGTCGCCGGCCTCGGGCATCCGCTCGTAGAGCTCGGAGAGCATCCACAGCATAAAGGTGGTGTACAGGGCGGGATTCTGCGCCAGCTGTACGCTGTGCAGGATATTGATGTAGCCGCGGCCGGTGGAATCGGTGCGGATCCAGTCGAAAATATCGAGGGCAGGCTCGCCAAAGAAGAGATTGCCGCCGCTGTCCTCCAGGGCAAGAAGGGAGCGCTGGATCGCCCCGATGGTCTGAGGAGCAATCATGCCGTATTCGTTGGCGTAGTCCTTGCGGTTTTCGCCCACGAAGCGCACCATGGCGCGCAGATCCTTGAGATCCAGCAGGAGAAGTCCCTGCTCGTCGGCAATGCGGAAGATCACCTGCAGGGCATCCGACTGCACCTGGGTCAAGTCCAGCAGGCGGGCGAGGAGATAGGGCCCCATGTCGGTGACGGTGGTCTTGACGGTATGGCCAAACTCTCCCCAAATATCCCAGAAGCGGGTGGGGAAATCGGTGTAGCGGAAGCTTTCTCCAATGCCAAGGCGGGCAATGCGCTCCTGCATGGCCGCATTATCCTCGCCGGGCAGGCACATACCGGCAAGGTCACTTTTGATGTCGGCAAGGAATACCGGGACACCAAGAGAACTGAAGGATTCAGCCATAACTTTAAGGGTGATGGTCTTACCGGTGCCGCTGGCACCTGCGATCAGGCCATGGCGGTTGGCCTGGTAGGGAAGCAGATAGACGGGGCGGTCGCCCACAGCCATCAGAATTTTGTTGTCGTGGAGCATGGTATACCTCCGAAATGTTGATTGAGTATATTATACCGAATAAAGGGCATCTTGTCAATTCTTCTGCGGGGTGTCCTTTTCTTTGGCGGCACGGTGAAGGGCAAGGACCAGCCCCTCGATATGGGAAATAGATTGGGCGACATAGCGGTCGCTGATTTCGGCTTGACGGGCGTTGTCGGGGTCACGGTCGGTCTGGTGGGCAATGCGGTTGCGGCGGGAGGAAATATCCCCCAGGATCTCGCTTCCCTCGGCCACGGCGCGGTGCTTTTTGGATACATGAGGGAAGGCCTCCTCCATGCAGCGGCGAATGTCGATGCCCAGCAGGTCGGCCTGATCCTTAATGCGGGGGTAGGAGGTCATGGTGTCCCGCCCGAAGGCATCGTTGATGTACTCCACCAGCCATTCCGCAGAGCCGGATGCCCGCATCCCTTCGTCGATGGCCGAGATGGGAAGGCGAATCTTTTCGTAATCGGGGGTGCGTTTCCATTGACGGCGATACATGGCCACCATGCCGTAGGTGGTCAGCTCGTGCATGTAAAAGTCCAGGGCGCTGACCAGATAGAGGATCTGGGTGCGCCAGATGAACTCGGCTTCGCTGCGGTTGCCCTCCCGCACCATGTCTGCGGCAATGTCCGACTGAGCGCGGATGGCATCAAGATTTTGGGTGAAGTGCTCCATGATTTGCGCCAGGGTGAAGCTGATTACCGCCGGGACGGAGCGCTTGTCGCGGGTGTTCTCCCGACGTGCGGAGGGGGTGTAGGAAGTGTTAGCCACGGCCGTTTCCTCCCTTCCGCTGGGTGGGGACAGCGCCGTATTCACCGGCGAGGTAGCCCAGTCTGATGTTTTCGTTGGGGTGAACGTCCCGGATCTCGGCCAGAGAATAAAGCTCGGTGGAACGGTCTCCGGACCGCAGCTCAGTGAACCAGATCTGATCTCGGCGGAAGAGGGCGAGGTCCAGGAGGCCTGTACTATGGGTGGAGAAGATCAGCTGGGCGCGGGATTCGGGGATGACCTGACGAATGCCACGGATCAGCCGTGGAAGGAGCAGCTCATGGAGATGTGCCTCAGGCTCGTCGCAGAGCAGAACGCGGTGGGTGCAGAGCATATCCACCAGGGGGCAGAGAAATTCGATCATCCGCCGGATGCCGCTGGATTCCTCCTCCAGCAGATCGGTGGAAAAGTCGGCGTAGACGGTCTCCGCGCGGGGCTCATCTGTGGTGCCCGAGATGCGGAGATCGAGAATTCCGGTGCCGAGGGTGCCCAGCAGGGCCAGCACAGCGGTTTTTATCTGGTCTCTGCGAAGGAGGTTCAGGGCATCTTTCATCCGCTCGCCCGGCGCGGTGAGATGGTAGGGAGCAAGACATTCCGCCAAAAAGCGGCGGAGTGCCAGGACAGGCGGGATGGGGGGCGCGGTCGATGCCAGCAGGGCAGAGGGGGAAATGTCGGCTTGAGAAAGCTTGGCGCGGAAGCGGCCGCACATTTGCAGTTCTTCCAAGGTGCGGGTGTAAACGGTGGTGCGCCGTCCGCCGGGGAATGCGCAGAGGGATTCCTCGGAGACCGTTTTCTCCAACAGCGTACAGGTGAAAACATAGCGTACATCCTCCCAAAGAAATTGGAGAGTGTATCGGCTTGGAATGTCCGCGGACAGCTTGTGGGGCGTCTGGCGCAGAGGGCGCAGGCCGAGAACCCAGGCGCGAAGCTGCTCCAGGGCATCCAGCAGATTGCTTTTTCCCGACCCGTTGGCACCGTAAATTACCGCGGTGTGAAGCAGGCGCAGATCTCCCGCCGACAGGAGCTGCTCTCCATGGGCGGAATCGCTCCCGGCCAGCATGGAGAAAAGGATCTCCTCCCGAATGGATTTGTGATTGGAACAGCGAAATTCGATGAGCATGGCGGCCTCCTTTGTGCGGAAGATGCAAAATCTATCTTTATTATAGCCTCCGTGCCGCCCTCTTGTCAAGCGGAATGCCCAAAAAGCCGCGGACGGTTTTTTTCATCCCCCGCCGATTGTGACATCTTTCGCGGCGGGGCTGTGCTATACTGGGGGCAAAGGGCGGCAGAGGGGTCTTCGCGCCCGATTTCATGGGCACAGAAGGAGGACAAGCCATGATCAAGCAAAACAGTTCTTTCATTCATCAAACCAAGGGGGAGGAGATGACGGTGACTCTGCTGGGGGATATCGACCATCATAGCGCAGTGGATCTGCGCCGCGACCTTGACCGCCTGCTCTATGCGGAGCGGCCCCTCCGTCTGACCCTGGATCTGTCGTCGGTGGAGTTTATGGACAGTTCTGGGCTGGGGCTGATCTTAGGTCGGCTGAATCTGATGCAGGAGCTTGGGGGAGAGCTTCGTCTGTCCTCTCCCACGCCCCGGGTGGAGCGGATTCTGCATCTGGCGGGACTTGAGCGTATTCTGCCCATCATCAACAAAACAAAAGAGGACGGCTCTCACTGAGCCGTCCGGAGAAAGGAGATACATATGAACAAACGAGGTCTTGCGGCGGGTGTGGAGAATGAAATGCAGATCAGCTTTCCCTCGCTGTCGGTCAACGAGGGGATCGCCCGTTCCGCGACGGCGGCCTTTACCGCCCAGTTTAATCCCACCATTGACGAACTTGCCGATGTAAAATGCGCGGTATCCGAGGCAGTGACCAACTGTATCGTTCACGCCTATCGGGATCGCATTGGGGTGATCCGCCTGAACTTTCGGATCTGTGCCAACCGTGTTCTGCGGATCGAGATCAAGGATCAGGGCTGTGGGATTCCCGATGTTGAGGCGGCCAGGGTGCCCCTCTATACCACCGACCCCCAAGGGGAGCGGAGCGGCATGGGATTTGCCGTGATGGAGAGCTTTACCGACCGGATGCGGGTGAAATCTGTGGTGGGGAAGGGAACCACCGTTGTCCTGTACAAGAAGATGAGCGGCCGTGAGTGAGTATCGCGCCGAATGCACCGCGCTCCACGACGAAACGCTGTCGGCAGGCACAGCCGAGCTGATTGCCCGAGCGCAGGCGGGAGACGAGGCGGCAGTGGAAGCGGTGATGCAGCAGAACATGGGGCTGGTGCGCAAGGCAGCCCTTCGCTTTCGGGATCGGGGGGCCGAGATGGAGGATCTGCTTCAGATCGGTGCCATCGGGATGCTTCGGGCGGTGCGCAGCTTTGATCTGACCCGTGGCTTTGCCTTTTCCACCTACGCGGTACCGCTGATCATCGGGGAGATCCGCCGTTTCCTGCGGGATGACGGATTGATCCACGTCAGCCGCACCACAAAAAAACTGGGGATGGATCTCATGGGAGCCCGCGCCGCCATTGCAGCCGAGGAAGGCCGTGAGCCACGGCTGGAGGAACTGGCAAGACGGTGCGGAGTCAGCATCATGGAGGCGGCGGAGGCGCTGGACGCCATCACGCCGGTGAGCTCCCTTTCTGCACCTACCGGGGAGGAGGACGGCCCGACGTTGGAATCCACCTTGGCTGACAGCGATAATGGCATCGACCGCCTTTTTGACCGCATCGCCCTGAGCCAGGCCGTGGCGGCATTGCCGCCCCTTTGGCGGAAGATCGTCCTCCTGCGTTATTTCCGGGACTGCACCCAACAGCGGACTGCTGAGCTGCTGGGGCTGACCCAGGTAAAGGTGTCCCGGGAGGAGAAAAAAATCATCGAATATCTGCGTCAGGAACTGGGGGACAGTTAGCGGCGGCTGAACCAGATATTGCCTACAAGTTCGCTGCCGCAATTGGTCTGACGGCAGCCGGCGAGCACCATATAAACGCCGACCATGTTTGCCGATTGCAGATATCCTCGCCGACCGCTGCTATCGGTATCACAGCAGAGAATATTCCGTTTCATCAGACCGAGCAGAATGCGGTCTGCGGTATCTTCGTCAATGCCCACCGCATCACAGATTTCAGCTTCAGTCACGGCGTGATCAAAGGAGGTTTTGCTGAGTACGGCCAGGACAGTCTCATCGCCCAGCGGACGCAGAAAATAGGCTGCATCGGTGGCGGACAGTCTGCACAGCGTCTCCTGCATCGCCCGGCCGGCCAGAATAAAGCCCATGCCTTCCCCTGCGGAATCATCCTTAATATCGCAGATACGAATATCATCGGAACTGATGGCAGCGTTGCTGCCGCCAAAATTTGTGTTGCTGTCATGGAAAAGGGTATCCAGCGCTTTCAGCAAAGTGCCGGAGCATCCTTCACGTCGGGCGAGTGTGCAGAACTCCTGCATGGTATGGCGGTTATCGCTGATCGTGCGGCCCAGCAGCTTGTCCGCCGAAATGCCCAAAATGTCGCAAAGGTCGGACAGAAGGAGAATGTCGGGCATACTGTCGCCATTTTCCCATTTGGAGACAGCCTGACCGGAGACGCCCAGCCGTGCACCGAGCTGCTCCTGAGTGAGTCCAAGGGAACGTCGGTGTTGGGAAATGATATCGCTGATTTTTTGTTTCATGGTGCTGCAAACCTCCATTTGTTGTTATCTGTGCTTTCATTATACCCGATTGGGGAGAGAGAGACAAGCGAGCATTCTTTGAATTCGCTCAACTGTTGGTTGGGAGGCTTTTGACGAAGCCGCTTCCATGGGGATGAGATCAACTGAAAAGGGGTGTCGTGCGATTCGCACGACACCCCTTGGTAGTTACAGGGTGAAGAGCTTGATCATCTTCACAGCGGGTTCATTCTCGGCTTCAACGACTTCACCCAATGCAAAAAATCCATCCCTGCCGCAGAGACGGACTCTGGTGCAGAGGGGGTGATGGAAGCCAAGTTTCCTTGCCGCCACCGCACATCCTCCGCGCAGGAGCTTTTCGTGGAACTCGCCTACCCGCAGGGCGGGGAGGGAAGCGAAGAGCATTTCCGGGGGCGTGAGGCATCCGCGGCGTTCCTCGGGAGACATGGCCTCCAGCTGTTCGGGGGTATAGGCATGGGCGAGGGAAAACTCTCCCGATCCGGTGCGGCGCAGGGTGGCCATAACACCGCCGCAGCCCAGCGTAGCCCCAATGTCGGCGCAGAGGGTGCGGATATAGGTTCCCTTGGAGCAATGCACATCCAGCCGATAGTCGGCAGGGGCATCGGTAGGGGTGCAGGTGAGGGAATAGATCTCGATGGGGCGGGCTTCCCGCTCCACCTCGCCCCCGGCACGGGCAATGTCCACCAGCTTGCGGCCGCCCACCTTCAGCGCGCTGTACATGGGGGGGATTTGTTCGCTCTTGCCCACCATGGCGGCGCAGACCGAGGCCACTTCCGCGGCATCGGGCAGGATATCGGTGCGGGTCAGCACCTCACCCGTGACATCCTCGGTGTCGGTGGTCATGCCCAGGCGAAGGGTGGCGGTGTAATGCTTTTCGTCGCTGACCAGATATTCGGCTGCCTTGGCAGCGCGCCCCACCAGTACCACCAAAAGGCCGGTGGCAAGGGGATCAAGGGTGCCGGTATGCCCCACGCGGCGGGTACCGTAAAGGCGGCGCACCAGACCCACCATGTCGTGGGAGGTGGGGCCGGCGGGTTTGTCCAGCAGCAGAACACCCGAAAGGTTGGGATCTTCCTGTAATTTTGCCATCATGAAATAATCAAATCCTCGAGCCGTCTTTTGGGAACAAAATGACGGTTTTCTTCGTCTCTGTAATATGCGGACTTCTCACCCGGGGCAAGGTCGGTGAGATAGATCTTCTCGTCGGGCTTGCCCAAGGCAAGGATAAGCTGGGGCAGGTAGTGTGCCATGTCCAGGGACAGGGCGGCGGCGACCGCATCGGGACGGAAGTTCCCGATCATGCATCCGCCGAAGCCCGCTTCCACCGCGGCCAGCATCATGGATTGGGCCACGATGCCTACATCCCGATTAAAGCGGGTGGGATTTTCGGCAATGGTCAGATCCTGGCAGATGACGATATAGGCGGTGGGGGCGTGTCCCTCGGGAGGAAGCTTGAGATCGGGCAGGTTCCGCGCCCAGCCGGTGAGGGGAAGCATTTGGGCACAGGCCTCGGCACCCTCCACCAAATAGAAGCACAGGGGCTGCAGGTTGATGCTGGAGGGGGAGAAGCGGGCCGCTTCCACTGCGGCGGTGAGTACACTGTGGGGAACGGGAACGGACATATCAAAACTGCGGTAGCTGCGGTTGGCAAGAATCAGATCCTGAAGCATCATTCTTCCTCCTTTGCTTTGGGCGGGGTCAGGGTGACGGCATTGATGGGAACACCCTGGGATGAGAAGTTGCGCTCATATTCGGTCATGATGTTTCCCTCGGCCCATTCGCTGGCATGGAGATCGCGGGTGAGGCGGGAGAGGGTCCAGCCCATGGCCTCGGCTTCCTCCAGGGTGAAGTCGAAGAGGCTTACGTTGTCGGTTTTGAAACGGATCTCGCCGCCTTCGGCCAAAAGCCCCCGATAGATCTCCAAAAAGTTCCGATGGGTCAGACGGCGCTTGGCGTAACCCTTCTTGGGCCAGGGGTCGCTGAAATTGAGGTAGATGCGGGACAGGCAATGAGGGGGAAGCCATTCGCCAAGCTCCTGGGCATTGCCGATGAGGAACCGAAGATTATCCGGACGGGTGTCGGCGGCGGCTACGGCCGCTTCCAGCGCGACAACCATCACATCGGAGATGCGCTCCAGGGCAATGAGGTTGTATCCGGGGTCTGCGGCGGCGGTGCCGATGGCGAAGCCCCCCTTTCCGCAGCCAATTTCAAGGCAGAGAGGACGGGCCTCGGGGAAGGGAAGCTGGGGATTTTTCCGCAAAATGGCGGGGTCAGAGATCAAAAGATGGGAACAGGCGGCAATTCTTTCCGCTCCGTGCTTCTTTTTTCGCATTCTCATCTTGCTATTTGCTCCTTAATTTGGTAAAATATATATATGCAGTTTGAAAGGGCTTATCCGTCCTTTATTGTACCATATTTTGCACCGACTTGCAAGCCGTATTTGCGGGGATTATCGAGGAAAGGAAGAAGATCGGTCTATGGAAAAACAGGTTTTTCTTGATCGGGTGCGGCAGACCCTTCTGGAGCGCGGCGTTGCCGAAGAGGTAACAGCGCGTCAGGTTGCCAAGCTCAGTCGGTTTATTGACGAAGAGGGTGGCGACAATGCCGAGGCTATGCTGGAGGAAGAGGATCCCGTTCTGCTGGCCGAGGAGATCTGCGCCATTCTGAAGCGAAATGCGGCCCGCCGTGCCGCCGCAGCTGTGATTGAACCGGAGGAGTCGGCGGAATCCGCTCCCATGCCGGTACCCGCTGCCGAGGCGGTGGCCACTGTGGATATCAACGAGAATTTGGACATGGTGGATCTGCCCGTCGGGAACGGAAAGGCTGAGGCCTCCCCCGCTGAGCTTTCTCCCGA
>JAFTUB010000199.1 GCA_017466495.1 Clostridia bacterium | reverse complement strand
TCACCTACGACGGCAAGGCCAAACAGACCAAGCCCCTTGCCACCGCCATCGTGGATGTCCCCCTCCAAGAGGACGGTACCGCCACCGTGGAAATCTCGGCCAGCTGGCCCTTCTGGGGAAGCTACTCGGGCATCAAAATTGATCACCTCACCTGCGGCGGTAAGGTCACCGTTGGCGGCCCCCCTGCCCCCGAGACCACAGCCGCCCCTGCCACTACTGCGGCACCCGCCACCACTGCTGCCCCCGAAACACCGGCTGCGCCTGAACCCTCTTCATCTTCTCTCATCACCGAACTGGGTTCATCCATTCTCTATCAAACCGATCTTTTCATCGACCGCTCCCCCTCCCACTTCAACAGTGTGGCATTGGTGCGGAGCACCGCCGAGCTGGCACGCCTGCTGGAGGCACATCCAGCCTGCACCGATGCTACCTGCTCTGCCATTGTTGCGCAGCTCTCGGCACATGATGATACCTACTTCCGTGAGCACGCCCTGCTGTTCATCCCCATGGGAAACCGCTGCACCACTGCGGCACCGGTTGAGATCTTCGATGTCCGCACCGATGACGGAACGGTCTATGTTCACGTCCGCGACATTGCGCCCTCCCGGGACAGCGCACAGAATGATGCCACCCGCTTCTATCTGCTGATTGCACAGCTTCCCGCCGATGCCCCCGCCGATCGCACAATCTGCGTGGTTCAGCACGGACTCTACTACACCGACTCCGGCCGCTATGAGCGGGATTATCTGCGGGATGAGGGGACGACAGACACTTTAACCATCGTCCGCGCTTATCAGATTGCAGCCATCACACCGTAACCCAAGCAAACGCCGCCGAGGCACCTCGGCGGCGTTTTGTGTTGAAAATGATCCGGCCGCGGGCATTCTTTCGGCAAAATTTTTTGTTTTCTGTTGTAATTTTTTTGGTTTCAAGCTATAATATATTCAATTATTCCTCAAAGGAGCGTTGAAGATGAAAGACGGATTTATTCGTGTCGGAACGGCTGTCCCCCACATTCGAATAGCGGATTGCAAGCACAATACCGCCGAGCTGATCCGCATTGCAAGGCTGGCATCGGAGGAGGGCGTACGGCTGCTGCTTTTCCCCGAGCTTTGCGTCACCGGCTACACCTGCGGCGACCTGTTCTTCTCCCTCCCCTTGCTGGAGAGCGCAGAAACTGCCCTTTCGGCCTACCTCCGCGGCACCGCTGACCTCCCTATGCTCTCGGTCATCGGCCTTCCCCTGCGGTGGAGAAACAAGCTTTACAACTGTGCCGCCGTCTGCGCATCGGGTCGCCTGCTGGGCGTTATCCCCAAGCGTCACCTCCCCAACTATGCCGAACACAGCGAGGCACGCTGGTTCACCCCCGCTCCCGAGGGAATGCACGCCATCTCTCTCTGCGGCACGGAAATTCCCTTCGGCACCGATCAGCTCTTCTGCTGTGATGCCATGCCCGAGCTGACGGCGGCGGTGGAGATCTGCGAGGATCTGTGGACCCCCGCCCCTCCCTCCTGCGCTCATGCCGCGGCAGGGGCAACGGTGGTGCTCAATCTGTCGGCAGGGGCTGAATTTGTGGGCAAGGCCGACTACCGCCGCCGATTGCTGGAGATCCACTCCGCCCGCCTGCTTACGGGGTATCTTTATGCCAATGCGGGCTATGGGGAATCCACCACCGACCTGGTCTTCTCGGGGCATTGCCTGATCGCCGAAAACGGGACGATTGCCGCCGAGCGGCTTCCCTTCACCTCTCCCACACAGCCCCTGATTTTCACCGAGCTGGATCTTGCATCAGTGGCAAGGGAGCGAATGCGGCTCAACACCTATCCCGCCGTGCCCTCCGCTGACAACTACCGCCGTACCCTCTTCTCCCTGCCGCAGGGCGAAACGCCCCTCAGCCGCGCGGTGGATCCCCATCCCTTCGTTCCCCGGGACCCCGCCGAACTGGCCTCCCGCTGCGAGGAAAGTCTGACCATCGCCGCCCACGGGCTCTGCCAGCGCATTGAGCGAGCCTTTGCCCGCAGCTGTGTGGTGGCAATCTCGGGAGGACTGGACTCCTGTCTTGCGCTCCTTACCACTGTCCGTGCCATGGATCTGCTGGGGCGCCCCCGCACCGACATCATCGCCGTCACCATGCCCTGCTTCGGTACCACCTCCCGCACCCGGGGAAATGCCGAGCGGCTCTGCACCGAGCTGGGTGTCACCCTGCGCACGGTGGACATTACCGAGGCGGTCAATCTCCACTTCCGGGACATCGGACACGACCCCGACCTGCACAATGTGGTCTACGAAAACTGCCAGGCACGGGAGCGGACACAGGTGGTCATGGACATTGCCAACGCCGAAAACGGCCTGGTCATCGGTACGGGGGATCTCTCCGAGCTGGCTCTGGGCTGGGCCACCTACAACGGCGACCATATGTCCATGTACGCCGTTAACAGCGGCATCCCCAAGACCCTGATCCGTCACATTGTGGCCCATTGCGCTAATTTGGAGGAGAATGCGGGGCGGGCAGACCTTGCCGCCTGCCTGCGGGATATTCTCGCCACCCCTGTCAGCCCTGAGCTTCTCCCGCCCAAGGACGGAGAGATCGCCCAGATTACCGAGGATCTGGTGGGGCCGTATGAACTGCACGATTTCTGCCTCTACCATATGCTCCGCCGCGGTGCATCCCCCAAAAAGATCTTCCGTCTCGCCCGCGCCGCCTTCCGCGGCAGCTATGACGAGGCTACCCTTCTGCATTGGATCGAAACCTTCACCCGCCGTTTCATCAGTCAACAGTTCAAGCGCTCCTGCCTGCCCGACGGCCCGAAGGTGGGATCGGTGGGGATCTCTCCCCGCGGGGATCTGCGGATGCCCAGCGATGCCTCCTCCGCCCTTTGGCTGCGGGAGCTGGAATCTTGCCGGGACGAAGCCAAAAACGAAGATATCTGCTGACCATCTGAAAAAGCACAGGATGCCTTTTGCCTGTTGTTCTTCACGGAGTAAATGGTGCGGTATGTAACCGGAAGGCATAATGCCTTCCGGTTACTGCTGTTTTTAGGCATTTAATGCTGCCATTTGCAGTTCCATCGGTATGACCGCTATTGTGGATACTGCCGTTACGGTGGAGAAATGTACACCGCACACGATTCGATCAGGAGTACTTGATACGATTGTAATTGCAGAACTGAACTGAGCCATCCGTTATGCGAGATCGAACAAGGAACAGTTTGTTGAAGCAGCCATGCAGAAAAGTACCACACAAGCTCGGCGAGAGCTGGCGGCACTGCAAAGTGAATACAATACGCTGATGAATCGAAAAAAAGTTCTGAGTACGCTGATTGATAAGATCATCATTGGTGAGCGTGAAAACCGACACGCCAAAAGGAATGTCAAGCAGAAGATTCGGATTCTGTTCAAAGGATTCGGTGAGTTGGACGATCTTATATGCGTCTAACGGCAAAATCCCCACAAAAAGCGATAGGAGATATGGATTTCTCCATATCTCCTATGCCCCGGACGGCTATATCGGGATAATATCCCTATTCGTAGCCGCCGAAGCAACGCTTTTTTCTTATTTAATAAATTTAACCGCTGTTCCGTATGCAATAACTTCGGCAGCGCCATGCATAACAGCATAAAAATCAAGAGAATTGATTCCCAATAGCCATTTCCAAATGCCATCTATCAGTGATATTAAAAAGCCAAATGTTCTTTCGTATCAGTACCACGAAATTATTTCAATTTTTTGAGTTTTAACGTGTTCGCTATCACAATAAGCTGCATTCCTTTTTCAAGCGGGAGTGCAGGATCAACCGTTGTACTGAGCTTATCACCGTTTCGTATTGCAACTACGTTAACAGAATATTTTTTACGAAGGCTGAGTTCTATCAGCGTTTTACCAACCCACTCATCTTTTACGTCTATTTCTACCATAGACACTTTATCTGAAAGCTCTATCATTTCCGAAAAGCCCGATGTAAGCAGATTCTTAGCAAGTCTTGTTCCCGATTCTTTTTCGGGAATAATTACTCTGTCGGCACCCACACGGCTTAAAATCTTTTGGTGCATTTCATTGCCGCATTTAACGATAACGGTAGGCACGCCCGCTTCTTTGCAAAGTGTTACTGCCATAACGCTGGCTTCAAGATTACTTGCCATCGCAACAATGACAACGTCAATATTGGATATACCAAGTCTTTTCATTGATTCCGGCTCGGTAATATCAGCGCATTTGCAAACGGGTATGGTTTCAATGGCTTTATTTACATTGTTTTGGTTGATATCAACCGCCAATACCTCTGCACCGTTTCGTGCCAGTTCCTGTGCAACGGCGGTACCGTATCTGCCGAAACCTAACACGGCATAGGTTTTATGAAT
>JAFTUB010000198.1 GCA_017466495.1 Clostridia bacterium | reverse complement strand
TGCTGCCTCCGCCGAGGCCCGTATGCAGGCCCTCTCCGACACCTTTTCCGACCTGTCACGGGTGTTCTATCAGCTCTCCGACCTCCTGCGCCGCCCCGATGTGCTCTCTCTGCGGCGGCTGTGCGACGAAACCTGCGACCGTTTCTGCCCCGCCTGCGCCCAGCGCAAGGTCTGCTGGGAGCAGGAGTACGGCTCCACGGTGGATGTACTGGGCAAGCTCACCCTGGAGCTGCATCGGGGCGGGCGCACAAGCCTTGAGACAGTGCCCGAGTATCTCCGGAGCCGTTGTCCCCAAATGCCGCTGATCCTGGAGGAGATCAATCGGGGCTGTGCCCGACTGTGGGCAGATACCGCCGCCGGGGAGCGCACTGAATGCTTCGCGGTGGATTATGAGGCGGTGTCGGCCATCCTGGCCGAGACTCTGGCCGCCGAGCAGGCCGATTACGGCATCGATGAAGCGCTCACCGCCCGGGTGCGGGAGGCGGCGGAAGGCCTTGGGCTGAAGAGCCGGGGAATCTTAGCCTACGGGGAGCGGCGGAAGCAGATTCTGGCCGAGGGGGTGGATCTTTCCCGGGCGTCGGTTGGGGCGGAGGACCTGCGCCGCGCCCTGTCGGAGGCCTGCGGCTTTGCCCTGACGCCCCCGGTCTTCTCGGTGAAGGAGGAGCGGGTCTCCCTGCGGCTCAGCCGTGCCTGCCGCTTCGGGGCGGAATGCCTGCAGAAAAGTGCCGCCGCTTCCCCCGACGAAGCCTGCGGGGACAGCATCCACACCTTCCGCGGGGGCGAGGGGGACTTCTTCTACGCCCTGCTCTCGGACGGCATGGGGAGCGGCAGGGAGGCTGCCCTCACCGCCCGCATCTGCACCGTGTTTTTGGAGAAAATGCTCACCGCCGGCAACCGCAAGGAAACTGCCCTCCGCCTGCTCAACAGTTTTGTGCGGGCCAAGGGCATCGAGTGCTCGGCCACGGTGGATCTTATGGAGCTGGACCTGATCACGGGACGGGCGGGATTCATCAAGAGCGGAGCCGCCCCCTCCTATGTGCGGCGGGAGGGCAACCTCTTCAAGCTCCAGTCTAAGACGGTGCCCATCGGGATCATGCGGGCGCTGGATGCCGAGCAGCTTTGCTTTGACGTGGAGGCGGGGGACGTGATCATTATGCTCTCGGACGGCATCGCCCAAAGCTTCGAGGAGAGCGTGTGGCTGCTGGATCTGCTCAGCTGCGGCTGGCCGGAGGACGACGACCTGGAGCGGGCGGCCGATCTGATCCTGGCAGGGGCGGCGGCACAGGGCGGCCGTCCCGACGACCGAAGCGTGGCCCTGATCCGGGTGACGGCGGCAGAATAAAATGCGGGGCGGGGCGGAAAATTTCCGTCCTGCCCCTTGCTTTTTGGTGCCGGGAGGAGTATAATGAAAGGAGAACAACAAGCGGCAGACTCTTTGTGCCGAAACCCGCGCGTGCTGCGCAAAAGGAGATAAATTCCGTGAGCAATCGCTATGAAATGGATATGTGTTCCGGTCCGCTGTTTGGGAAGATGCTGCGGTTTGCCCTGCCCCTGGTTGCTTCGGGCATTTTGCAGCTGCTTTTCAACGCGGCGGATATTGTGGTGGTGGGGCGTTTCGCCGAAAACGGCAACGATGCCCTGGCGGCGGTGAGCTCCACCGGCGCGCTGATCAATCTGATCGTGAACCTGCTCACGGGCGTTTCGGTGGGCGCTTCGGTTGTGGTTTCCCGCAGCTTCGGGGCGGGGACTAAAGAGGCCGTCAGCCGTGCTGTGCATACTGCCATTTCGGTGGCGGCGGTGGGGGGCGTGATCTTTGGAATCTTCGGTTTTCTCACCTGCGGCCATTTCCTGGCGATGATGGATTCTCCTCCGTCGGTGCTCCCCCTGTCCACCCTGTATGTGCGCATCTACTTCTGCGGCCTGCCCGTTATGATGCTCTATAACTTCGGTGCTGCTGTCCTCCGCGCCGTTGGGGATACTCGCCGACCGCTGATCTACCTTACCCTGGCCGGTATCCTGAATGTGGTGCTGAATATGATCTTTGTCATTTGCTTCGACATGGGCGTGGCCGGTGTCGGCCTTGCCACTACCCTTTCCCAGTGCCTTTCCTGCGTGCTGGTGCTCCGCTGCCTCATGGTCAACGGCGGTACCGTCAAGCTTTCCCTGAAAAACCTTCGAATCTATGGCGCCGAGCTTCTGCAGATCATCCGGGTGGGCCTGCCCGCCGGGGTCCAGGGCTCCCTGTTCTCGGTGTCCAACGTGCTGATCCAGTCCTCCATCAACGGCTTCGGCAACGTGGTCATGGCCGGCAACGGTGCCGCTGCCAATATCGAGGGCTTCGTTTACATCGCCATGAACTCCTTCCACCACACCGCCCTGAACTTCACCGGACAGAATGCCGGCGCGGGCAAGCTGGATCGGGTGCGCCGGGTTGCGCTGATCTCTGCCGTTACCGTGACGGTGGTGGGCGGCGGCCTGGGCCTCCTGTGCTACCTTGCCGCTGAGCCGCTTCTCGGCATTTACCGCCCCGGTGAGATGGAAGTCATCGCCGCCGGTATCGAGCGAATGAAGTATGTCTGCGTCCCCTATTTCCTCTGCGGATTGATGGAGATTCTGGTGGGCGTCATGCGTGGCCTGGGCCACTCGGTGGTGCCCATGATCGTGTCCCTGCTGGGGGCCTGCGGCTTCCGCATCCTGTGGATCTATACCATTTTTGCCGCCAATCCCACCGCCGATGTGCTCTATTTCTCTTACCCCGTGTCCTGGCTCGTCACCGTGCTGGGGCATACGGTCTGCTTTATCTTTGCCTATCGCTCACTCAAGCGCCGCCAAGCCGCGGCGCTTTCTTCTTTGCCGGCGTAGTTTTGTGGGGGGCTTTTGGAAAAGGCCCCCCACATCCCCCCGAAAACTTTCAAACAAAGATAAATCTCAATGCTGCAGTTTTTTGATGGGGCCCCGGGGGAACTTTTTTTGAAAAAAAGTTCCCCCCGAATAAAAAAACTCTTGCATTCAAAGCCGTGTTGCGGTATAATACTTATGTTAAGCTACTGTTATTTACGAAAGGAATAACACCTATGGAACGCAAAGTTGGAACCGTTTCCCGGGGCATTCGCTGTCCCATCATCCGCGAGGGCGACGATCTTGCCGTCATCGTAACCGAAAGCGTGTTGGAAGCTGCAGAAGCCGAGGGCTTTTCGCTGCGTGACCGCGACGTCATTTCGCTGACTGAATCCATTGTTGCCCGTGCACAGGGCAACTACGCATCAATTGACGATATTGCCGCCGACATCCGCGCCAAGCTGGGCAGCGACACCATCGGCGTAATTTTCCCCATTCTCTCCCGTAACCGCTTCGCTATCTGCCTGCGGGGCATTGCCAAGGCGGTCAAGAAGATCGTGCTCATGTTCAGCTATCCCTCCGATGAGGTGGGCAATGCGCTGCTGACCTATGATCAGCTGGACGAAGCCGGGGTCAATCCCTACTCCGATGTGCTCTCCCTGGAGCGCTACCGCGAGCTGTTCGGGGTGAATGTCCACGAGTTCACCGGTGTGGACTATGTGGCATACTACGCCGACCTGATCCGCGCGTGCGGCGCCGAGGTGGAGATCGTCTTCGCCAATCGTCCCGAGACCATCCTGAACTATACCGACCGCGTCCTCACCTGTGACATTCACACCCGCGCCCGCACCAAGCGCAAGCTCAAAGAGGCCGGCGCTGCTGTGGTCTGCGGCCTGGACGATATCCTCACCGCCCCCGTGAACGGCAGCGGCTGCAACGAAAAGTACGGCCTGCTGGGCTCCAATAAGTCCACCGAGGACAAGATCAAGCTCTTCCCCCGTGCCTGCAAGGATCTGGTGCTGGACATCCAGGCCCGCATTCTGGAGAAGACCGGTAAACACGTGGAAGTCATGGTTTACGGCGACGGTGCCTTCAAGGATCCCCAGGGTACGATCTGGGAGCTGGCCGACCCGGTTGTCTCCCCCGCCTTCACCGACGGCCTGATCGGTACCCCCAACGAGCTCAAGCTCAAATATCTGGCTGATAACGACTTCAGCAACCTCTCGGGCGAGGCCCTCAAGGAGGCCATCTCCGCCAGCATCCGCGCCAAGACCGGCGACAGCCTGGTGGGCAACATGGCATCCCAGGGTACCACCCCCCGTCAGCTCACCGACCTGATCGGCTCGCTCTGCGACCTGACCTCCGGCTCCGGCGACAAGGGTACCCCTGTTGTCCTGGTTCAGGGCTATTTCGATAACTACACCACCTGAGTTTAATCACAGCGAAAAGAGGTTTTGCATATGTCGAACAGTAATATCCGTCCCGAATCCATGGCGCGCATTACCACCCGCGCCCTGGCTGACGCTTTCATTGAGGAGCAGGTTGCCCGGGTCCGCGCACAGGTCGGGGACAAGAAGGTTCTGCTGGCCCTGTCGGGTGGCGTGGATTCCTCCGTGGTGGCCGCACTGCTTATCCGTGCCATCGGCCGCCAGCTCACCTGCGTGCATGTCAACCACGGTCTGATGCGCAAGGGCGAGTCCGAGCAGGTGGTTGAGATTTTCGGCCGGGAGATGGACTGCAATTTGGTCTATGTGGACGCCACCGACCGCTTCTTAGATCTGCTGGCCGGCGTGTCCGATCCCGAGCGCAAGCGCAAGATCATCGGTAAGGAGTTCATCGAGGTGTTCGCCGACGAGGCCCGCAAGCTGGAGGGCGTTGAGTTCTTGGCACAGGGCACCATTTACCCCGATATCCTGGAGAGCATCAAGCAGGCAGAGGGCAAGAAGGCCGTCAAGTCCCACCATAACGTGGGCGGTCTGCCTGAGGATCTGAAGTTTGACCTGGTGGAGCCCCTGAAGCTCCTGTTCAAGGACGAAGTCCGCGTGGTGGGCGAGGCCCTGGGCCTTCCCCATGCCATGGTATACCGCCAGCCTTTCCCCGGCCCCGGCCTGGGCGTGCGCTGCCTGGGTGCCATCACCCGTGACCGTCTCCATGCCCTGCGTGAGGCAGACGCCATTCTCCGTGAGGAGTTTGACCGCGCCGGCCTGGCCGAGAAGGTGTGGCAGTACTTCGTGGCCGTTCCGGATATCAAGAGCGTGGGCGTGAAGGACGACAGCCGCTATGAAGGCTGGCCCGCCATCATCCGCGCCGTCAATACCAAGGACGCCATGACCGCTACCATCGAAGAGATCCCCTACGCCGTCCTGCATAAGATTGTCGCTCGCATTACGGACGAAGTAGAAGGCATCAACCGCGTGCTGTACGATCTGACGCCCAAGCCCACGGGAACCATTGAGTGGGAATGATCCCACAGGTCTAAAAAGCCCAGTCATCACCGGACTTTTTAAGGATTTGAGCCATTCGTGGCAACGAAATGGCAACAAAACTTCATTATTCAACAATAAAGAGCTAACTGATTTTGATTAAGTCAGTTAGCTCTTTTT
>JAFTUB010000197.1 GCA_017466495.1 Clostridia bacterium | reverse complement strand
GAAGAGGTTAATCTCCTGCTCCGAAGTGATGCGCTGATGTCTGTGGTTGCGCTGGAGGAGGAAAGTGCCAAAGTGGTCGATCTTCGTCCCCATATTCACGGTCGGATGCTGTCCTGGACGGTGCCGGAGGGCAACTGGAAAATCGTTCAATTCGTTTGCGCCGATTGCACCGACGAAGATGGGATAGGGGAACGGATCAATCCGCTGAGCTACAAATCCTGCATGGATTATCTGCAGCAAACCTATGCCGTTTTTGCCCCTCTGCTTGAGCCGCTGCGCGGGAAAAATTTCCGTGCCATCGGTTACCGCGATATTGCATTTGATGCGCCAAATCGCCGAAACTGGGATCCGGATTTCAATCGAATTTTCGTCCAGCGGTTTGGATTTGATCCCGCATTGCTGTATCCCGCCCTTTTCTATGACCTGGGGCCTCAGACCGAGCGGCAGAAGGCACTTTTGCTGGATTGTCGTGCCCATATGCTGGCCGAGGGATTCCTGCGCGCTTATGCCGATTTTGCTGAGGCGCTGGGTGTTGACCTTCGCGGCAGTCTGTGTGAGCCCAAACTGCCGTCTTGTTCGCTTTTGAATGGTGACGCGCTGCTGGGCGGCAAATATGCCGCCGGAGCAATGCTGGAGAAAGCGTACCTCTACGGCGCGAACTCGGTGAAACTGGCGGCAGGGGCCGCTTACAACTTCGGTTTGCAGGAAGTCAGCTGCGAGATTTTCCGCGACTATCCGAGTTATTCACCGGACACATACTACAGCTAGGCTTGTAATGCCTTCTCCCATGGCGCGAATCGGATGCTGATCCACCACGTTCCGGCGGTGCAGAGGGATGGAAGCTTCGATTTTGCCCGCCGAGGAGATTTTTATCGATTTGCAGCGCGGACACAAGCGCTTCTGCAGAGAGGCGATCATGTTGCGGATATTGCTATGCTCTATCCCATCTACTCCATTCATGCCCAAACTTATTTCTATCAGGCGCAGGCTCAGGGATTTGAATACCCCAACACCCCCACCAATCTTGACTATATGTCGCTGATCAACAGCATTTCCATCTACGCCGGCCATGATCTCACCTTGCTGCACCCCGAAACGCTGCGGCAGAAGTGTCGGGTGGAAAACGGGAAGCTTCTGTTGGATAACGGCAAAAATTCCGAGACTTTCCGTGTGCTGATCCTGCCTTCCACGGTGATGATTGCGCCGGAGGATATGCGGATCATTGCACAATTCTATGCTGCAGGCGGAAAGATTATCTCCACCGGTGAGCTGCCGCGAATGGCCTTCGGAACCGATGAGAGCGGAGAAGCGGATCGGGAAGTGCAGGCGTTGGTTCGCGAAATTTTCGGCGAAGATATCTTTGACGGCAATATCCTTCGCAGCTACGATTATCGCAGCAATGCGGCGGGAGGAGAGGCATACCACCTTACCGCCGAGCTGACCGCCATTGACGGCACCGATATGGTCCCCGGTGCGCTGATCGATGAAACCATCAAATCCCTGGATCTGCCCTACGATGTGCTGATGCCGGGAATGATCCACCTGGAGTGTACCGGTGCGTTGAGCCTGCCCTATCCCGATTTTGTGCGGCTTGGCCTGGACAAGTTCATTCCCGGAAAGGGAATGCTTTCCCATACCCACAAGCGGTACGGCCGGTGCGATATCTACTACTTTGCCAATACCACCGACCGTACTTATGACAGACCCATCCTCCTGCGCGGCGCGCAGAAGCTTGAGGTCTGGGATCCCCACAGCGGGACGGTTGCTCCTCTGGATGTTTCCTATGTGACCTACCGCGGGGAGGAGTACACTGAGGTTCGGCTGAAGCTGGCGTCGGGGCGATCCCTGTTCTATGTTTCTCCCGACGATGTTTCCCCTGCGATTTCGGAAAATGTTGACTCCATCGAGGATTTGAAGTGATTTCCGTAAATTGGAATTTGTTCAAGAGGAAATAATATGTTTAATTTGTTTTCTAAGAAAGCCATGAACAAAGAAGCGGCGAAAGCGTTTTGGGCATGGTTTGAAGAAAAAGAGGAATGGATCATGGATTGCCTTGCGAAGCATGATTCGGCTTTTATTTGGGCGATTGACGAAGAATTAAAACCCGTATTTCCATATTTTAAGGGAGAACTGGAATTTCAGCTTGGATACAATGGCGGTGTCGGCGAATTTTTCTTCTTCCATTTCGGGAAAAAAGAACTTGCCCGTGACGGTGAGACCCTTGGAACCATGATGCCACCCCAAATCGCAAGCAGATGGAATTTTATTCTTGAAGAATAAACACGACCGCACAATGGAAAGTGCAAAAAAAGAATGCCGCGCAGCTGCGCGGCATTCTTTTTTCGTTGAAGCGGAAAGGGAACAGGGATAAGCCTCCTCGCATATGCTGATGACAAAAGGAGGTTTTGCCATGCATATGGACTGTACATCGAAGAACCCCTATCCTGACGGGAAACCGGCACGGCGGGATGTGCGCCTGGCCCAGCGATTGCTCCCCCTGTGGAGTGGTGGAAACGGCGAGCTTGCCGCCATCTCTTCCTATTGCGTTGCCGCGCTGCAGACCGAGGAGCACTCCCCGACCCTTGGGGAGTTGTTTGAGGAACTGGCGCAGTGTGAGCTGACCCATTTCCGTTTGCTTGGCCGCCTGATCCGGGATCTGGGCGGTGAGCTGACGCTCCTACCCCGAGGCGGAACATGGAAGCCGGTGGGGCAGAATTCCCGCCCCGACGGAATCGGACAGATGTTCGAACAGTATATGCGGCGGGAGCAGGCGGCGGCCGATACCTACCGCTACCTGATGAGCCAAACCGAGGACGATGCCGTCCGCGCTTTGCTTGCACGGATTGCTGAGGATGAAGAGAATCACGCGGCCATGTTTGCCCGCCTGTATCGGGGGTGATATGCTTTACGGTACTCGGGTGACCTCGACGCCGCAGGCGGAGAGAAACGCCTCCACCGCTGCAGCATAGCGGGGAAAATCTTCAATAAAGCTGAGTGCGTGACCGGCATCGGGGAAGGTTTCCAGGCGGCAATGATTGCCCGCACATCGGGCGATCTCCCGACTCATGGTGCAGGGTACAAATCGGTCATCCTCACCGTGAATCAGCAAAATCGGAACCTGTGCCTGTTTGACACTTTCCCGGGGAGAAGCGGCATTAAGATCGAAACTCCCCCACAGATGGCCGCTGAGCCGAACAAAGGGCATGGTGAGCCGAGGGGGAAAACCCATCTCCCCGCAGACCTTGGCAATGATCTCTTCGGGGGAGGAATAGGGGCAGTCGGCAATCACGCCTCGTACATTGGAGGGCAGGGGAAGACCGGCCGCCATCAGCACCGTGGCAGCCCCCATGGATACCCCGGAGAGGATAATGGCGGGCGGGGAGAAGCGGCGGTTAGCCTCTTCGATCCAGTCCAGGCAGTCATAACGCTCCAGGATGCCGAAGGTGACGGCGCGGCCGCCGCTCTGCCCATGGGCGCGCTGATCGATGACCAGGGTGTTGTGGCCGGCTTCGCGGGCCAGCTTGTTCCCTCCGCAGAAGTCCCGGACTGCACTGCCGTGGTAGCCGTGCATCTGGATCTGCAGCGGTGCGCCGTCCCGCACATGGTAGTAGCGGGCAAACAAGGGCGTGCCGTCCCGCCCGCGGATGCGGATCTCTTCATAGGGGATTGCCGCCATTTCGGCAATCAGCGCCTCCATGCGGGGACGCTGCCGTTCATACTGCTCCCCCTCGGGGAGAGCCAGCGGATCAAGCCCCTTCGGCGGCGCGAAGGCCTGCTTGAAGGCCCAGCGGGTGATGAGCAGGAAAGCCGCGAGCAGCAGGATGAGCAGGGAAGCGAGAATTATCAGAAAGGGGATCATACTGTACCTCCCAAGGGAGAGATGGGATGCAAAAACCGCAGAGATCTGCGGTTTTTGTTTGTATTCAGAGTCGGTACGCCTGGGAAACGGCGCGACGCCCTTCATTGTCGGTGAGGGTGACCACCACGAAAT
>JAFTUB010000196.1 GCA_017466495.1 Clostridia bacterium | reverse complement strand
TCATGATTTGCTCTCCTAATGATGTTTGGCTTTTGAGAAGCGGCATTTTGCAGAATTCGCAGCGGTCGTGCAGCATATAGCTGAAGCGGCCGCAAGCGGCGCAGATTACCGTTTCCTCGGGTTTGTAGGATTTTTCCGGGTAGGGCAGGCCGCGGTAGTGGCGTACCCGATCCCCCACGGCGTAATACTGCTTTGGGTGGGGATCCTTTACAGGAAATTGGTAGTGGATGCTCTCCTGCCCTTCCACGGCAATCTCAGCGGTCACCTGGGGTACTTTTCGCGGTGCCGCTCTCAGCCAAGGAGTGTCGGAGTGATAAACATATTTCAGCTGAATGTCGGTAATCACCCCTTCAAAGGGGCGATCCCGCAGCAGGTCGCCGATACGGAAAATCCGCCAGCCCAGCAGGCCGATCAGAGCGCCCAGCAGGGTCCAGTTGAAGCGGGAGAAGTACTCGTTATGCTCCGCGCCCCAGAAGAAGCAGAACAGCGTCCAGGCCAAGAACCACAGCACTGCCCCGCCGGCACGGAGGGCAAACCTGCAGTGCATGATGCGGCGTATGGCAGGCGTGTGGTGCGGATAGCCGGAGAAGCCGGTATGTTCCGTCATGTTGTTCCTCGCTTTCCTGCGGCGGGATGCCGCATATTGGCTTCATGGTAGCATACGCCGGGGAGAAAGTCAAGGGAAAGCCCGGCGACATCCTCAACTCGGGGTTGAGGGGAAATCAGAGAATGACCTCCATCCCCACCTTCTGGGGCCTCATGCCGCGGGCCTCGTAGAAGGCCATGGCAGAGGGATTGCAGCTCCATACGTTGAGGGTAACATTATAGCACTCTGACTGCCTTGCCAGCTCCAGCACCGCATCGTACAGGGTGCTGCCAATATGCCGGCCGCGGCAGGTTTCGTCCACGCAGAGATCATCCAGGTAGAGGGTCTTGATATCGGTAAGGATGTTATCCTCGGTGAACTGCTTGAACATGCAGAATGCATACCCCAGCACCCCGTCATCCTCTCCCACCGCCACCAACACCGGGGTGATCGGATCGGCCAGGATGGCGCGGAGCTGATCATCGGTGTACTTCCGTCCTCCGCATTTGAAAATATCGGGACGGCCGTGGTGATGCACCAGCTCCACCTGCTCCAAGAGACGCACAAGGTCGGGCATATCCCCCTCCGCGGCAGGACGCACACGGATGTCCATCAGATCTCACTTCCCTCTTCCACGCGGCTCAGGGCGGCGCCGATGACGGTCCCGAACTGAGCTTTGTCAGGCACCACGAAACGGATGCCGAAGTGGGCCTCCAGAGAATCGAACACATCGCGGACTGGCTTGATGGTGGTGAGATTTCCGGTAAGCACAATGGTCTTAATCCCATAGCTGCGGGCGGCAAAAATGGCCATCATGGCAATGGTCTCGGAGACCATGTTGGCAATGCCCAGGGCGAGGTCGTGACGGTTGGCCAGGTCGCTGACTTTACCGAAGTTGGACGCCGTCAGATCGTGATTGATTTCGGGGAACAGGGCGTGGTCGGACATATCTCCGACCCGCAGGTCAACCTTTGCCAGATCGCCCTCTGCGCAAAGCTGTTCGATGTGGTCGATGTTGTCCATCCCCAGCATTTTCTTGGCCAGGCCGATGAGAGTACCGCCTCCCACACCTGTGCCGCCGAGGTAATCACAAAGCCCCTCTTTGGTGGCATGGATGAAGGCCGTGCCGGTACCCATGCTGACCACAATGGTGTCCTCAAGGCCCGAGAGATAAATGCCTCCCTTGCCCACGCAGGAAAACTCAGGCACCCGCAGACACCGCAGGCCATAGAGCGGCGTGCTCACATAGGTAGAGCCTACACCGGTGATCATGACGCGGTCAATATCCGAGAGTGCAAGGCCGCTCTCGGAGGTGAATTTTCCGAAAGCGCCGTATATCGAAGTAATGGGGTCGGTGGCACGGACAAACATGGGCTCAATGAGCTCACGCTTCCCTGCTTCCTCCCGGAATCCCACAATTTTGGTGGTGCTCCCCCCCACATCAATACCAATTACAACGTGCATATTTCATTCCTCCCCAATGTGGAATAATTCATTATATCATATGCCGGGGGATTTTTCAAGGTAATTCGTTAAAATTCCGGTATCCCGGGCAAGGACGCTGTTCTACCATTGGTAGAATGATTAGAATTTGATCAAATCACTATTGACAAAAAGTGATTAGATTGCTATAATATCACTGTGGCCACCAAACTTGAGAGGAGAACAACCATGACATATTCGGAAATTGATGCGGCGATGGTCGCCCTGACCCGTGAACAATGCGCCGCCTGCAAGAAAAAGCTGGCCGCCCTTCACGAGGATGCCCCCACCGAGCGCAAGGCCATCCAGCTGGAGCTGGGGATATACACCTTCTGCGGCAATGCGGGGCTGCTCTTCAATGCGGCATCCCGAGACCATTGGATCGAAATCCGCCGTCCCGTGGTAGAGCGGCTGCTGCCCCGATATCCCCGCCTTCAGCAGATCTACCACGGTCTGGAAGAGGAGGAAAAGCCCCGATTCTTGGCCGCAGTGCAGGCCGAGCTGTTTATCCGCGATCAGTGGCTGGGACAGCAGCGGACTGAGCTCGCTGCCGCAGAGGAAAGCGGAGACACCCGCCGCGCTTTCGAGAGCAAGATCAAGATCGGTGCGGCAGAGGCCATGTTCGCCGCCTGGGAGGCATGGCGCACCGAACACAACGTCTTCCCCCATCTGTTTGAGGAGGTGAATCCATGAGTACAAACTTTTACACTCACGCCCACCGGATACTCACCGAAGAATGCGGCCGTCTCTGCCGCTTTACCGACCGGCTTGATCAAGATAAAGACGAGAAAAAACTGCGTTTTATCGAGTACAAATGCGCCCATCTTCGCTACGCCGCAGTGTCATCCGTGCTGTGCGCACTGCAAAACAACCGTCGTGGGCAGAAACGGCAGGATCTTTCGGCCACCCATCACCTGCTCCCGCCCTTTGACGAGATCCTGCAGAACGCCCCCGCGCATCTTGCCCGCTATGACGGAACCCCCGAATCGGGCCTATACTGCGGGCTGTGCGCCCACATCGATGTCCTCACCGCCGATCTGAGGGCCAAGCGGGAGCTTGCCTCCGATTGGGAGCGGATCGAACTGGATGAACGGCTGGGCGGCCTTGCCTTTGCCCAAAGCGTGCTGGACGAGGCTTGGCAGACGCGGGAGGAGGAAACGCCGTGAAGGAAAAGCTTGCTCTGCTGAAGCTGCTGGCGGACGAAACGCGGCTGGAGATCCTCAATCTTCTCCTGAAGGAAGACTCCTACGTGGAAAAGATCGCCTGCACCCTCTCGCTGACCCCAGCTACCATCTGCTATCACCTCAAAAAGCTGGAGGCAGCGGGAATTGTCCGATGCGCCAGAACCCAGTTTTACATGATCTATTCCCTCAATCGGGAGATTTTTGATCTTCCCCTCTCTGCCCTGATTCAAAAGGAAAGCCCTGCCGAGGATCCCGACGAAAAATACCGCCGGGAGGTGATCTCTCACTTTTTCAAGTACGGGAAGCTGACCCAGCTGCCCACCCAGCGGAAGAAGCGGGAGATCGTGCTGGCAGAGATCGCCCGAAGCTTTGTCCCCGACCGCAAATACGACGAAAAAGAGGTCAACGACATCATCCACCGCTATCACGAGGATCACTGCACCATTCGTCGCGAGATGATCGCCTGCGGCATCATGGCACGGGAAAAGGAGAGCTACTGGCTGATTTGATACAATGAAAAAAGTAATGATTTCCGACATGATTAAAGCGTACCGACGCCTGCACAGGCTGACCCAGGCGCAATTTGGGGATGTTATCGGTGTGTCCCCCCAGGCGGTTTCCAAGTGGGAGCGGCAGGAGTGCTACCCCGATATCACCTTTCTTCCCGACCTCGCCGCCCTGCTGGGCTGTACCGTCAACGATTTCTTTGCATAGCAAAAGTGGGTGTCGCGCAAATTGCGCGGCACCCACTCGGTTTTTGCTGATTTTACTGAAGAATATCCATGCGGTTGCTGTAATATGCACCCCAGTAGTAATCGGAAGCGAAGTTGGTGAAGGCTGCCTGGGTGGTGTAGTAGAGGGTCGCATTGGCGGGCAGACCGTCAAAGAGCTGCTCACCCACCGCCACCTTCTCGTTGGCTTCCTGGTGGTACATGATAATGCGGGTCAGAGAGGAAGCGCCGCGGAAGCATCCGTCAAAGAACTGGACGATGTTGGGGTAGATCGTCACTTCCTTGAGTGCCGAACAACCGGCAAAGGCATTTGCCCCGATGGCCACCACCGTCTTGCCGTTGGCCTCCGCAGGAATGCTGATGCTCTCCATCTTCTGCGCCTCTGCGGTCAGACCGGTGATCATCAGCCCGCCTGCAATATCGCTGTAGAGGAAGTAAGCGGAGGTGTCGGGAATTTCCTCGGGCAGGATGGGCTTCTCCTCCACCGGTTTCTCGGGCGGTGCGGGCAGCTCGATGGTCAGGATCTCGGTGTTGCCCATCACACGGCGAAGGTCGGCGGCAAGTGCCGCGGTACGAAGGATAATTCCGCTCTCATTGAGGTGGAAATTGGTGTCGTAGAAGTATCCCTGGGGATAGATGTAATCGTTGGGGTTGCTGATCACCTGGCAGTCCAGGCTGCGGGCCAGGTAATCGTAGAAGGCATAGATGCTCTCCTCGGTGGTATCAGAGGACAGGGCATCCTCGTTCATGGGAGGGAAGCTGAAATAGACCTTTGCCCCCTTAGCCTCGACATCGGCGACGTAGGTGTTGACGTAGTCGATGAACTCATCCTCCACGATATCGGCATCCATGGAAATGATCATGTTGGGATCATACCCCAACAGCATGGTATTGTAGGGGCGCTCGTACTGAATGTCCCCGTATTCGTTGAAGTTCCGGCTGTTGTACACACCGGTGGGATCGGGGGTACCGCCGCGGTAAAAGTCGAACTTATCCCCGAGATAGCCCGTATAACCGCTGAGCAGCTCGCCCCAGTTGTCACTTCCCACATGGAGGAGCATGGAAGGGTCGGCCTCGGCCGCCTGCCATGTGCTCTCGGCATTGAAGTAGAGGGAAAGGGTCTGGGCATCGATCTCGGGGGCAAGCACCACGATGTCCCCCTCGCCGATCCCGTCCCGGGACAGGTCCAGCATCAGTTTAGTGCCCAGGGTTGCATACAGGCCGAAGTTAACCACGGGCATCCCCACCGAAGCCTCCAGCAGGGCGCTGTCAAGGCCAAAGGCAGTGGAAGAACCGCCGACTAAGATCACCTTGGGCTCCTCAATGGCGTTCAGCCGCTGGTATTTCGGAGCGAGTGCCCCCAGGAAGGTGAGCTCGTACTGGGCAGGAATCAGTACCCCGGCAAGCAAAAGGGTAATCCCGGGAATCAGTGCGGCCAGCAGAAGGGCCACGAATTTGATCAGATTGAATTTTTTCATCTTGCGTCCCTCCTGTTAGAATTGGAAATAGATGAAGGAGCTGGCACCGTCACCGGCCAGCAGGATCAGCCAGGCAGCGGCAATAGCCCACAGGAAGTAGGTGTAATGCACCGATGCAAGAACAGGGCGTCTTCCCCCTTCGGGCAGAGGTTCGGGGGTCAGTGCATTGCAGTCCATACGGTTCATCAGATAGATTGCCATCAGGGAGATGCCCACACCGATGGCACTCAGCCCCATCACCGAGAAGGACTCGGCAAGGTAGGTAACATTCCATTCCCAGTCGGTGAAGAGTTTGACCATCAGCGTACGCAGATCGGCGAAGCTGTTGGCGCGGAAGAAGATCCATGCGAAATCCACCAGGATGAAGGTGATGATCCGGCGCATGACCCGCACCCAGCCTGCATTCTCATCAATGTGCAGCTTGGCGTAAAGCGCGGACTTGGGCTTTTTGAGCAGGATTCCCACGATCTGATAGAACCCGTGCAGGGCACCCCAGATCACGAAGGTCCAGGCGGCACCGTGCCACAGACCGCTGACTAAGAAGACCACCATCAGGTTAAAGAGATGGCGGGGACGGGAGCAGCGGCTTCCGCCCAGGGGGAAATAGAGGTAATCCTGGAACCAGGAGGACAGGGAGATGTGCCAACGGCGCCAAAATTCCTTGATAGAGGTGGAGATGTAGGGACGATCAAAGTTCTGCATCAGCTTGATGCCCATGATCTGAGCACAGCCGATGGCGATGTCGGTATAGCCCGAGAAATCGCAGTAGATCTGCACCGCAAAGAGGAGGGTGGCGATGACCACGCTCAGGCCTCTTGCCTCGTCGGGGCTGTTGTACACCGCGTTGACATAGGTGGCGATGAGGTCGGCCACCACCAGCTTCTTGAAGAAGCCCACGATCATCTTACGGATGCCGGGAATGGCATTGTCCCAGGAGAAATCGTGCTCGGCATGAAGCTGAGGAATCAAATTCTCGGGACGCTCGATGGGACCGGCCACCAGCTGGGGGAAGAAGGTCACATACAGGGCGTAGTAGCCGAAGTGCCGCTCGGCAGGAACCTTTCCGCGATAGACATCGATAACGAAGGAAAGCGTTTGGAAGGTATAGAAGGAAATACCCACCGGCAGGATCAGGTTCAGAGAAAAATCATCCCATCCTGCGCCGAACAGATTGGCCACACTCACCACGGTGTCCGAGAGGAAGTTGAAATACTTAAAGAAGAATAGTACGCCGAAGCAGGCAACCAGGGTGATAATCAGACACAGCCTCTTGATTAAGAGATTGTCATGGTATTTCTCAATGAGACGGGCCGCGGTGTAGGAAATGACAATAGTGAATACAATGAGGAAAATCAGCTTGACCGACCAGTAGAGGTAGAAGAAGGCCGAGGCGGCCAGCAGCATGGTCCAGCGGAACTTCTTGGGCATCAGGAAATAGAGCAGAAGCACCACGGGGTAGAAAATCAAAAATTCAATGGAGTTAAAAATCATATACGCTTCCCTCCCCCTATGCCAGAGCTACCGCGGCGGACAGCAGGAGGACAAACAGTATTTCCTCCCAGGACGCACCGATAATCACAAAGAAAACCAGCAGAACAAGATGCAGAACAAAGGCCACGGTGGAGAAAATCCCCTTTTTCTTGGCGAAACGCTCAAGCAGGTGCATCAAAAAGATGCCGATCATCAAAGCAAAAATGGGAACGGGATGGGCTAAAATTGCTTCCATCGGATAACCTTCCTTTCAGTTATTTGGAAAATCACGAGGCCCCTGCGGCTTCTTTGGCCAACTGTGCCTTCAGGTCTGCCGCCAGCTTCTTAGTGCGGAGAATTGCACCCTCGGTGCTGGGGTGATAGTCGGAGTTATAGAAATATTTGCCCGCCAGGATATAATCACTGAAGTTACTGATCACGGGTGCATCCAGCACCTCTTCAAAATGCTTCTGGTAGGCCATCTGATGGGCTTGCGTGCGGGCGACCGCGCTCAGAGAATTGAGATTGACCGGTGCAAAGGAAACGTAGACCTTCGCGCCGGTGGCGCGGATGGCATCGTAGGCCGTGTTGAGCCGTTTTGCATTGATTGCCGAGATGAGCTTGCTGGAGAAAGAACGGTTCGAGGAAACCTTATAGGCAGGCGAAGGGTTGACTTTATACAGGCAGTTGTCGCCGTAACGGTCGATCAGCTCGTTATGGTCGCTGTAGGAGGTTTCCGCTTCCTTGTCGCGGATGGCGTTGAAATCGCTCAGCGTGGAGAAAATATTCGGGAAATGGCGGATATCCACGTAATTAAAGACTTCGGGAACGCCTTCGTAGCAGCCCCAGAAGTGATTATCCACCGTATTGTTGCCCAGCTGGCTTGCGCTGGCCTCAGGGGCATGGATCACAATATCTCCCTCATCTAAGAAGTGGGAGAACATCTCTAAGAACAACAGAGCGGGAAGCTGTACGCTGGTACCGTGGTTGACCGGGAAATAGGCATAGCCCATCTCCTCCTCAAAGGTGGGGGAGTGGAAGCCGTACTCCGACGAAGAGCCGGACAGCACCACGCAGACATCCTTCCCTTCGTCTTTGGCCTGCATCAACCGCTGGAACTTGATGTGGAAGGTACCGCCGCGGTTTTTCATTTTAGTGGGATTTCGCACCGCCGACAGACGCAGATTTTGGAACTCCGGACAGCTGATACAGAAATTGTCGGGGATTCTCTTGATGTTGTCACAGAGGTAGAAGGTCTTGAAATTCGGGCAGTGTCTTACCGATCCGGCAGCAAAGGTCTCCACATTTGCATTGGATACCAGCGTCGTCATATTCTGCAAGCTTGTGAATGCACCGGGACGGATGCTGGTCACAGGCAGCCCCTCGATGGTTTCGGGAATCACCACCCATTCCGCATCGGAGGTGCATTTGGTAATGCTCACCGTCCCCCCGGAGATGGCGTACTCAAAGGCGGAAACATCGACGGGCGCCCACTGGGCATACAGGATCTCGGTTGTTCCTACGGGGACGGGAAGATTCGCACCGAAGGTATATTCGGTTCCGCTGCCGTCGGGCTCGGTATTATAGGCATAAAGCACATAGCCCTCTCGACGGAGCTGCCCTTGGTTAGCAAGAGCATGGGGGAAGAAGTAGAAATCCAGGGGGGAATCGTTGCGGAGATAAACATTCCCGTCTGCGGTAGTTCCGCCGTTGGCGTGGTAGAAGACGGTGGCCGACTCTGCCGCGGCGAAATTGGCGCACAGGTTCATATCCATGCCTAAGAAGAAGGCGTACTCCTCGGTGTAGGCCAGGGGTGTTCCTCCCTTAGCCACCGATCCGCCGATGGACCAGCACACAAAACGCCCCTTCTCGGTGGGCTTTGCTCGGAGAACAATCTCGCTGGCCGAGGGATGTGTTCCGTTCTCATGGCTGGCTTCAACGGTGCCGTAACTGCTGTTGTCAGCCGATGCTTTCAGGGAAAAGTTTTCTCCCCGGGGGATCTGTGCGGGATCTACACTGCTCCACACCGACACATCGAAGTCCAGGCCAACCCCCACAGTGGCGGGGTAGCGCACATTCTTCACGGTCAGCTTACCGTCGGCATAGGAATAGCGCTCGCTCTCCAGCACCGAAAAACCGATGTCCAGCTTTACCGAGAACACCGCATCCTCACCGGGTGCGACCAAAACCGGGTTATCCCCCTCCACCGTCATACCGTCCACTGCGGACAGCAGAACGGGAATTTCATAGGGCTTCTCTTCCTGTCCCCCCGCTGTGCAGGCGGGAAGAAGAAGCGAAAGCAGAACAAGACCGGACAGCCATTGCCTCCATTTTTTCATAGGGCGCCTCCAAATAAAGAATTACGTGCCAACATTGCTTAATTTTTTTCTTGTTTCAGTTGTTCCAACAGATCCAGCGCCAGCTGCTTGGTGCGGATCTCCGCGCCGCGGTCGCCGGTATGGTAATCGGAGTTGTAGAAGTATTTTCCTTCCAAAATGTAGTTCGAAACAGAGCCGATCACGGGAACGTCCAGCATATTCCGCAGATGCTCCATATAGGCGTTCTGATGTGCCACGGTGGCAGCTTCTGCCGACAGCGCATTGCGGTTGATGGGCGCGAAGGAGAAGTATACCTTTGCTCCCAGGGCGTGAAGTCGCGCGTAAGTGGTATTCAGCCGCGCCGCCCCCCGCTCATTCAGGAGCGAAGTGCGAAAGTTCATTCCGCTTCCCGCCGCGTAATTGGGGGACTGCAAGGGCTTCTCCTGTCCCTGTTCCCCATAGCGGTCCACCTTCTCGCTGTGATCGTCGTAAGAGGTAGCGGCCTGCTTTTCTCTAACCCGATTGAAGGCCGAGAGCGTATTGAAGATACTGCGATAGTTGCGGATATCCACATGAGAATAGATCTCCGGGGCATTTTCAAAGCAGTTCCAATGGAAATCGTTGATGATAAAGTCCCCCATCTGGTATTCGCTGTATTCCGACGCCTGAATGATGATGTCGCCCTCTCTGACGAAATCGGCAAACATCTCCACAAAGAAGAGGGCCGGGAGCTGAACACTGGTACCAAAATTGACGGTATAGAACTGATGATCGGTCCAGGAATCGAATTCGGGGGTCTTGAACCCATAGTAGGAGGATGAACCCGACAGGATAATCACCATGGGTTTCTCGCTCTCCATCCCCTTCATCAGCCGCTGAAACTTGATGTGGAAGGTTCCCGCCTCATTTTTGGTACGGGTAGGTGCCCGTGCCGCCCCCAGGTACAGGCGGCTGAACTCGGGACATTCGCTGGTAAACTGGTCGGCGATTTTATAAATATTGTCGCAAAGGTACATGGCGGTGAACCGGGGACACCGCACCACCGACTCGTTCTCAAAGGTTTGAATGGTGGGATTGGACACCAGGGTGGTCATGCTGGCCAGGTCGGCAAGCGCGCCCTTCTTCACCGTGGTGACGGGGCATCCCTCCAGGGTATCGGGCAGGACAACCCACTCGGTCTCCGCGCTGCACCCGGTAATGTGGGCTTCTCCGTCCACCAGGGTGTAGCTGAACACCGAAGGATCCACCGGCGCCCATTGGGCATAAAGCATCACCGTCCCGCTCTCGGGTGTGCGCACATTGGAACCGAAGGTATACTGGGTCCCGCTGCCATCGGGGGCGGTGTTGTAGGCATAGAGCACATAGCCGTCCCGATGCATCTGCCCCATGGAGGGCAGTGCGTGGGGGTAATAGTAGAAGTCGACCTGTGCATCGCTGCGCAGGTAACGCTTCCCTTCCGCCGTTTCTCCGCCGTTGGTATCATAAAGCACCGTGGCGGTGGTATCGGGGGCGAAGTTAGCACACAGGAGAACGTCTGCCCCGAGGTAGAAGGTATACTGCTCGGTCAGGGCAAGGGGAATTCCCCCATCTGCCACGGGAACGCCCAGGGACCAGCACACAAAGCGGCCGCCTTCCTCGGGCTGCGCG
>JAFTUB010000195.1 GCA_017466495.1 Clostridia bacterium | reverse complement strand
CGTGCTCTATATCGCTCCCCTCAAGAGCCTGATCAACGACCAGTTCTCCCGCATTGAGGAGCTGCTGGATGCCAGCCACATCCCCGTCACCCATTGGCATGGGGACGTGGCCCAGTCCCACAAGCGCAAGCTGCTGGAGAATCCCCGGGGCATTCTCCAGATCACCCCCGAATCGCTGGAATCCATGCTCATCAACCGCGCCAATGACATTGTGCGGCTTTTCTGGGATCTGCGCTTCATCATCATCGACGAGGTACACACCCTCACCGGAACCGACCGGGGCAATCAGATCCTCTGTCAGCTGGCACGGCTTGGCCGGGCCATTAGCCGTCATCCCCGCCGGATTGGCTTGTCGGCCACCATTGGGGACCCCTCCATCGCCGCCGCATGGCTGGCAGGGGGAACCGAGGTTTCGGTGGATATTCCCGCCTTCCCGCCCGAGAAACTGCGCTGGCGGCTGGGAATGGAGCATTTCTACATCCAAAATCCCCGATTCCTGCAGGCGGGGGAGGATGCACCGCAAGAGGATCCCTCCCCTCTCGCTTCGCTGGATGCGGGCTACGAGTATATGTACGACTGCGTGCGGGACAAAAAGTCCCTGGTTTTCTCCAATTCCCGGGAAGCCACCGAATACCTCACCGCCACCTTCCGCCAAATCGCCGACCGTCGGGGCGACCCCGATATTTTCCTCATTCACCACGGCAACCTCTCGGCTTCCATCCGTGAAGAGGCTGAGCTGAAGATGAAGGACGAGGACTTCCACGCCGTCACCTGTGCCACCGTCACCATGGAGCTGGGTATCGACATCGGCCGTCTGGAAAGGATCCTGCAAAACGGCTCCCCCAACTCGGTTTCCTCCTTCCTGCAGCGGCTGGGTCGCTCGGGCCGGCGGGGACAGCCCCCCGAGATGATGATGGTTTTCCGGGAGGAAAATCCCCTGCCCAATACGCCCCTGCCCCAGCTCATCCCCTGGGAGCTGATCCGCGCCATTGCCATCGTGCAGCTTTATATCGAAGAGCGCTTCATTGAGCCCCCCGCCATCCGCCGTCTTCCCTTCTCCCTGGCCTTCCAGCAGACCCTGAGCGTTTCTGCCGCGTCGGGCGGACTGACACCCCGGGCCCTTGCCGAGCGGGTGTTGGCCCTTCCCCCTTTTGCAGGAATCCCCAAGGAAGACTACCGCGCCCTGCTGCTCTCCATGGTGCAGAACGAGTTCCTGCAGTTCACCGACGAACGGGAGCTGATCGTGGGGCTGGCGGGCGAGCGCCTCCTCAACAGCTTCAAATTCTACGCCGTCTTCAAGGACAGTGAGGACTTCACCGTCCGCTGTGAGTCGGACGAGATCGGCACCATCACCACGCCGCCCCCGGTGGGTGACCGCTTTGCCCTGGCCGGACGGGTGTGGGAGGTCACCGAGCTGGATATTCCCCGCAAGCTGATCTATGTCAAGCAGGTGCCGGGGAAAATGGAGATCTCCTGGCCGGGTGACTACGGTGAGATCAACACCCGCATTCTGCAGCGGATGCGGCAGGTGCTGGCCGAGGACACCGTCTACCCCTACCTCAAGGAAAACGCCCGCCAGCGGCTGAAGGTTGCCCGCCGCCTGGCCGCCAATACCGGAATGCTCCGCCACTCCATGGTGCATCTTGGGGGCTATACCTGGTGCCTTTTCCCCTGGCTGGGCACCCGCTCCTTCCGCACCCTGCGGAAGTACATCACCGCCCACGCCAAGGAGTTCCGCATCTCGGGCATCGAATTTGAAGGCTGCTGCTACATGACCTTCAAAATGGAGACCCCCAGCGATTACGACTTCATCGCCTCCCTCTGCCGCCGGGTAGAAACTGAGGGGATCGACACCGAAGCCCTTGCCGCCATGGGAGATGCGCCTGTGTTTGAGAAGTACGACAGCTTTGTTCCCGAGGCTCTGCTACGCCGTGCCTATGCCGAGGATAAACTCCGCGCCGACGAGGTGGAGACCCGTCTGCAGGAGATTTTGGACGAATATTGAGAAAAGGGAGCCGCGCAGGGCTGCGCGGCTCCCTTATGTTTGAAAAAAATCTTCAATTTGTTCACAAAACTGTATACAAATTCCACAGCAGTATGTTATAATTTTATGTATACTCGAAAACATCACCAAAAAACTTTTTCAAAAAGTTTTTGCGGAGGGGTTTTTGGGGGCTTTTTGAAAATTCCCAATTCGACTGTGTGTTCCCGGATAAACGTCTCTCTTTGTGCGGCTCCCTCCGGGAGGGAGCTGTCGCCGTAAGGCGACTGAGGGAGAGCGCGTGTACGAAGAATTAGCTGAGTCGTATCGTTCCGCAGACTCCCTCCGTCTCGCGCTTTGCGCTCGCCACCTCCCTCACGGAGGGAGGCTCTGATGTGCCGGACATCAGTGGGAACACGTACGGTAATTGAGACTTTGAAAAAAGCCCCTCCCCAAACAGAAGCCCACCTGTAAGTTGCAAAAATACGCCGGCGGAGGATCGAATGGAAGAACTTTGGACCAAAATCAAACGCAATATCTCCCGCGCCTACAAAAGTATCCGCTTCAACTGGAGACAGTACGCCAGCTTTTTTGCGGCGATTTTTCTGATGCAGAGCTTTTTCTGGCTGGTCATGCTGACCCGGGATGCCCAGGCTGCGCAGCTGCGGAAAAATGCCGAGGAAAACTACGATTATCACATTGCCGTCAGCGGTCTGTCGGCGGGGGAAGCCATTCGCCTGCAGAACAATTCTTTTACCGTCTTCACCTCGGATAAGGTCTATGAGGTTCTGCGCACCGAGGAAACCCACGATGCCTACGGCGGCGTCACGCATACCGCTTATCTTGAGCTGGCGGGTGATGAGCCCGAGGACCGCCTGCAGTCCTTTGTGCGGAAGTACATCAATCCCATCCTGGCTGAGTCGGCCAACCCCGCCCGCATTCGGGTGGAGTACGCCCCCTCCATCACCCTGGGTGAAGATATCGCCGCCCTGGGGCCGGCCTACTATTCCATTCTCGCTATCTTTGCCCTGGTATCGATCCTGGTGCTGATGCTGCTCTACAACATCCGCATCAATCACTTCAAGTTCATGTACGGCATCTACATGGCCTTCGGTGCCGACTACAAAAAGCTGATCTCCACCGCCATCTGGGAGCTGATCACCGTTTCCCTTCTGACTCTGGCCCCCGCCCTGGTCTTCGCGGCGCTGATCCGTCTGATTCTGAGTCTGATGCTGGGAGGAAGCTTCTCGGTTTCGCTCGGCGGCATCGTGGTGGTGTTCGTGCTGAACCTCGCGGTCATCTCCGCTGCCGTGGCTCTGCCCATGCGCTGGATCGCCTCCCGCCGCCCCGTGACCCTTCTGGCCGCCGAGGACAACACCAACCTGGTTTCCTCTCCCCGCCGTTCCTTCAATCTCTTCGGGCAGAAATTCCCCGACCGCTATGTGGCCGCCTCGGTGTGGCGTTACCGCACCTACTACCTGCGGCTCCTGCTGTCCTCGGTGATTTTTGCCGCCATCAGCATTTCGGTGCTCTACGGCGGCACCATGTACGAGGAAAATGTCACCGCGCCCTATGTGCCCTACACCATCACTTCCCCCGATGCCAGGGGCAGGATCGAGCCCGGCCTTGCCGAGGCCCTGAACGTCATCGACGGGGTGGAGCGTGTGGAATGCACCTATGACCTGAGCAGCCTCCCCGCACGGGAGGATCATCTCCTCCTGCCCAGCAGCCGGGTACAGGCCAACGCCTCCCGCTACTATGTGGTCAACCGCACCCGGGGACTGAGCGCAGACATCACCACCGACAAGAGCTTCCGCGCCACCAACAATGCTGCCTACTATCCCATCAACGAACTGACGGTGGCGTCCCTTGAACAGCTGATCGCCTCCTCCGACGGGGCCGTCACGGTGGAAGGTGATCTTCGGGCCGCACTCACCACCCCCGGCATGGTGGTGGTCAGCGACTCCATCTACAATGTCCAGCGTTTTGACCTTCGTCCCGGGGACACGGTAAAGCTGGCTCTTTTCCGGAAGATGACGCAGAAGGTGGACACCCTCTCGGATGAAAAGGTTATCCTGCAGCAACAGCTTCTCCGCTATGTTTTCGACTACCGCGAGCTGACGGTAGGTGCCGTGATCCACGGAATGCCCGCCCAGCGCAACATCATGCTGGGGCTGAACGAAGCCGATTGCGAAGCCATCCTGGACAAGACCCCCGGTATCACTTCCCTCTCGGTGGTCACCGATCCCAATCTGACACCTGACGAGCAGGCCGCGCTGGATGCAAGCATCACCGAGCTGATGGGGGTATACAACGACTACATCGTCACCCCCAACAGCGTCTACGAGGAAGCGGATCTCACTCGCCGTATGGGCATCGAGCCCCTGCTGGGGACCGTGGCTGTGATGATCCTCCTCTTCTTCCCCCTGGTCTGCTTCTTCTCCCAGCTGCTCTTCTACTTCAAACGCAGCAAGGAGTTTGCTCTGCTCCTGGCGCTGGGCGCCGTCAATTCCGAGATCCGCCGCGCCCATCGCACCGAGGGCATCATGCTCTCGGGGCTGAGCGTGCTCCTGACCCTTGGCCTGAGCTTCCTGCTCAACTGGCTGGTCTTCTCGGTCATGAACACCTGGTTCCCCTCCTACGGCATTCTCAGCGGCGCGGTGCGCTATTCCTTCGGCATCTCCCCCTTGATGCTGCTGGTCTGCCTTGGGGTCGCACTGGTCTGCGGCTTCCTCTCCTGCGAGATCCCCTATCACCAGTTTATCGCCCGCCAGAAAAAACTGACCGCGGCCGCCGATGCGCTGGACGATGCGCAATAACGTCACGAAAGGACACACTGCCATGGAAGACAACCGTATCATTCTCGAAGCCCAGAGCGTCATCAAGCAATACACCCAGTACGACACCGTCGTGACCGCCGTCAACCGCGCCTGCATCAAGGTGCGGGAAGGGGAATTTGTGGCCATCATCGGCTCCTCCGGCTCGGGCAAAAGTACATTTCTTCACCTCTGCGCCGGCATGGATCGCCCTAACGCCGGTTCCATCTACATCCGCGGCAACAATATCACCGAAATGCACGCTGACGAGCTCAGCCGCTTCCGGGGCAACTACATGGGCATGATCTTCCAGAACCATAACCTCATTCCCCAGTTCACCGCTCTGGAGAACATCCTCATCCCCACCACCATGTGCAACAAGCTCGACTTCTCCTACGAGGAGCACCTGAAGCGGCTGATCAAGACCCTGGGCCTGGAGGATCGCCTGCATCACCTGCCCTCCGAGCTGTCCGGCGGCCAGCAGCAGCGCGTGGCCATCGCCCGCGCCCTGATCAATATGCCCCAGGTGGTCTTCGCCGACGAGCCTACAGGCAATCTGGACCGGGCCAACGCCGACGAAGTGCTGGAGCTTCTGCTTGCCATCAAGGAGCAGATCGGCCAGACCCTGGTGATGGTCACCCATGACATGAAAATTGCCGAGCGCGCCGACCGCATCTACCGCATGGACAACGGCGAGCTCTCGCCGGTAATGCGATAAGGTCACGGGGTTCCACCCCGCACCCCGCCGGGGGGCCGTTTGAAAAAGGCCCCCCCGACCCCGCGCAAACTTTCAAAAAGTGAT
>JAFTUB010000194.1 GCA_017466495.1 Clostridia bacterium | reverse complement strand
TTTCCTGAAAGTTTTTGCGGGGCTCGGGGCGCTTTTTTCAAAAAGCGCCCCGACGGGGTGCAGGGGCAGCGCCCCTGCGTCCTGCAGGAAAAATGGACCGTTTGCGCGGCCCATTTTTCCTGTGTGATTCTGTTTAGTCGCAGACCTTCTCAACCCAGCCCATGGGATCGGCAATGCGGCCCCACTGAATGCCGGTGAGATTGTCGTAAAGCTTCTGGGCAATGGGACCGATCTCGTTGTTGTTGAGGATGATCTTGTTGCCGTTGTCGTTGAGCTCGCCGATGGGGGAGATAACTGCGGCAGTACCGGTGCCGAAAGCCTCATTGAGACGGCCCTCACGGTGTGCGGTGTAGAGCTCCTCCACCGAAACGCGGCGTTCGGTGACCGTATAGCCCCAGCTGCGGAGCAACTCAATGCAGGATGCGCGGGTAACGCCGGGGAGAATGGAGCCCTCGTCGAGGGAAGGCGTCACAACCTCGCCGTCAATCACGAAGAAGACGTTCATGGCGCCCACTTCATCAATGTACTTGCGTTCGATGGCATCCAGCCACAGCACCTGTGCATAGCCCAGCTTCTCGGCCTTCTCCTGACCGATGAGGGAAGCGGCATAGTTGCCGCCGCACTTGGCAAAGCCGGTGCCGCCCCGGGAAGCGCGGACATACTCGGTCTCGATGAAGATCTTAACGGGGTTGATGCCCTCGGGATAGTAGGAGCCGGAGGGAGCGAGAATGATCATAAAGAGGTAGGTCTTGGCAGCGTGCACGCCAAGGAAGGGATCGGTGGCGATGATGAAAGGACGGATGTAAAGGGAGGTGCCGTCAAAGGCGGGAACCCAGTCCTTCTCTACCTCGACCAGTGCTTTGATGGCCTGGAGCACGTCGTCGGGATCCACCTGAGGGATGCAGAGACGGCGGTTGGTGTTGTTCATCCGCTCGATGTTCTTCTGGGGGCGGAAGAGCTGAATGGAACCGTCAGCGGTGCGGTAAGCCTTCAAACCCTCGAACATTTCCTGGCCGTAATGGAAAACCATGGCGGCGGGGTCAAGGGAGACGGGAGCATAGGGGACAATGCGGGGATCATGCCAGCCCTTGCCCTCGGTGTAATTCATAATGAACATGTGATCGGTGAAGATCTTGCCGAAGCCCAGCTTGTCAGTCTTGGGCTTTTCCTTCGGCGCGGTAGTGAGGGTGATTTTGATGTCTAACATCACGAAATCCTCCGTAATCGAATTTCCTGCGTCTGTACGTTTAGGATTGCATCTATTATAGAACATTTCTGCAAATTTTGCAATGATTATTTGAAAAAAAGAAGATTTTTTTGCGATTTATGCATGGATGAGGGGATACCCTGCATAGGTTGAATATACCGCAGCGTATAAAAAACGACGATGCGGGCAAATTAAGGGCAGGACGGCGGTCCATGACGCGGGCTGCCGCATCAATTCATGCGTCGGAAAGGTTTGGTTTTTATGAAGAAGATTTTTCGTGGTTTGGCCGTTCTTCTGGCGGTGATGGCGGCAATTCTCCCGCTCTCGGCTGCAGCACCCCTCTCCCCCGGGCTGCATTTGCTGGCAGCCGAGTATGAAATGGTCAAGTCCGGGCTGATTGCGGAGGAGATCTGCTTTTCTGCCGATGATTTCTCCCGTGCCGTGAATCTGGCGCAGACCGGCTCGGTGACCCTCACCCGCCTTCCCCCCGAGACTGAGGGCCTGCTGAAGCTGGGGGGCGTGCGGGTGAAGGAGGGACAGACGATTTCCCAGCGGCAGCTGGATCTGCTCCGCTTTTCCCCTGCGTCCGCGGCGGTGACCGAGAGCAGCTTCGAGTTCGTCTGCGGCGAGAGAGGGTATGCCATCAGCTGCTCGCTGTACCTGCTGCCCACCCTCAACTTCTCCCCCACCGTGGCCCTGGCCGATCCCAATGTGCTTACGGTCAGTACCCACCGTGCCGTCAGCTGCTTCGGCAGTCTTCCCGCCCACGATCCCGAGGGGGATGCTCTCACCTATGAAATCGTAACCCCGCCCAAGAAGGGAACGGTGACCCTCCTGGATGAAACGCGGGGGGATTACCGATACACGCCCACCGCCGGAAAGAGTGGGAAGGACAGCTTCCGCTATGTGGTGCGGGATCGCTACGGCAATTATTCCTCTGCTGCTGAAGTGACGGTGACCATCACCCGCCCCTCCACCTCAGTCGTATATGCCGACATGACCGAGCATTGGGCCTGCAACGCCGCCATGACCATGACCGAGCAGGGAATTATGCAGGGACGGCAGGTGGGAAAGCTGTACTATTTTGATCCCGACGGAACGGTGAGCCGGGGAGATTTTCTGGTGATGGCCATGAATGTGCTGGGGATCACTGAGGTTCCCGCGTCTGCCGACACCGGCTTTGCCGATGACGACGAGATCCCTGCCGCTATGAAGGGCTATGTGGCGGCGGCAAGGGAACTGGGCTATATCCACGGCCGTTCTTCGATCGGCGGCGTGGTATTTGCGGCAAATGAAACCATTACCCGCGCCGAAGCTGCGGTGATGCTGGGGAATATGCTGGATCCCGCGGTACCCACTGTCAAGCCGGTATTTGCCGATGCGGCGGGAGTGCCCGAGTGGGCCTACGATGCCCTCAGCGCGCTGAATGCCATGGGGGTATTCAAGGGGACGGGCAGCGGCATGATCGCCGCCGGTCAGCTGATTACCCGGGCACAGGCGGCGCAGATCCTTTGCGCCGTGGCGGAGCTGGACTGAACGCAGAGCGGGGTGCCGTGCCGGACAGCGCGGCACCCCCGCCTTTTGTTGCAGCCGACTTACAGAAAAGTTAAAATTATATTACAATCCGAAAAAACACTTGAAATTTTTTCCGAAATATCGTATACTGTAAGCACAGAAAATTACAAAGGAGTTGAGATCCGAATGCCGAAGAATGAACTGCAGAGAACCCAGACCTTTACCCTGGGCAACGATAAGGAAAATTCCACCAAGACCATCCTGTCCACGGTGTACACCGCCCTCAGCGAGCAGGGGTATGACCCCGTGACTCAGATCGTCGGTGATATTCTGTCGGTGGATCCGACTTATATTACCAACCACAACAATGCCCGCAGTCTCATCTGCCGGATCGACCGCTATGAGCTGCTGAACAAGCTGCTGAAGGAGTATCTCGGCGTATAATGCGCCGGGGCGATTATGACACGAATTGATCTGAAAACCATGTGCGAGGAGGTTCTATCGGGCCCCCTCGCTCTTGCCATTGGCAACTTTGACGGGGTGCATATCGGACACCGCGCCCTGCTTGCCCGGGTTCGCGAGGCCGCAGAGGCCCTGCGGGGGGAGATCCCCAACATCCGCACCGGGGTGTGGTGCTTTGCCCAGCCCCCCTCTGCCTTTCTCTCGGACAAGCCCGTTCCCCAGCTCTCCACCACGGAGGAAAAGCTGGCCTGCTTTGCCGACGCGGGAATTGACTGCTGTATCCTGGCCGATTTTCCCTCCCTCAAGGATTGCCCGCCCGAACGTTTTGTCCGTGAGGTTCTGCTGGATGCCTGTGACTGCCGCCATATGGTCTGCGGCTTCAACTTCACCTTCGGCGCACGGGGGCAGGGAAATGCGGATACCCTTCGCCGCCATTTCGGAGATGCCCTCACCGTGGTGGAGCCGATCTGCCTGGAGGATCGCGTGGTGAGCTCCACCGCTGTCCGATGCGCCCTGACCGAAGGAGATGCCGAGGGCGCTGCGGCCATGCTGGGCCGCAGATGGTCGGTATGCCTGCCTGTCCTGCACGGCAAAGCTTTGGGCCGCCGGCTGGGCTTTCCCACTGTCAACCAGCGCTTCCCGGCGGGACACATTCTTCCTGCGTTTGGGGTCTATGCTACCCTTTGCGAGATCGATGGGGTCTGCCATCCAGCCGTCACCAACGTGGGCATCCGTCCCAGCGTGGACGACGGGAATGCCGTTACCTGCGAGAGCCACATCCTTGACCTGGATGCTGATTTGTACGGTCGGGACATTCGGGTGCATTTCTGTACTTATTTGCGTACCGAACAGAAATTCGAATCCCTGGCGGCATTGGAGGCCGCCATCCAGGAAGATATTGCCGGGACTCGCCGTTATTTCGGCGCCACGGCGCAAATGAAGGAGGGAAAAGCATGAAGAGAAGCCTGCGGGCGATGAGCGCCCTTTTGTCCCTTCTGTTTGTGCTCGGTACTTTCCTTTGCCTGCCTGCAGGGGCAGAGGAGGATGCATCCGCGCCTCCCGAAATCACCCACGCAAAAGGCGTTTACCTGTACAACCTTGAGCATGAAATGCCGCTGCTGACCTATGGGGAGAACGAGAAGATATATCCCGCCTCCACGGTCAAGATCATGACCGGCCTGCTGGCGGTTGAGGCCCTTGCCGACCGAATGGAAGAAAAGGTTACCATCACCGCCGAAATGCTCAAGAACGTCACCGGCAACAACATTGCCCTCAAGGCAGGGGAGACGGTTACGGTGAAGGATATGCTCTATGCCGCCCTTTGCGGCAGCTACAACGATGCCTGTGCCGTGCTTGCCCATCTGGTGGGAGGGAGCCAGGCTGCCTTTGTGGTGATGATGAATGACCGTGCCGCCGAGCTGGGGGCCGCCAACACCCGCTACACCAACCCCTCGGGAATGCACCATAAAGACATGGTCACAACCACCGCCGATACCGCAAAAATCGCCCTGGCAGCGGTGAAGCTTCCCCTTTACATGGAGATCACCTCCACGGCAAAGTACATCATGCCCGCAACAAATCTTTCGGGGGACCGCAACATCTATAACCGTAACTATCTGATCTCCCGCAACAAAGAGGTTATCTACTACTATCCCTCTGCCCGTGGTCTCAATTCCGGCTCTACCAACGAAGGAGGCTACTGTCTGGCCACCACAGCGGAAAAGAACGGACTGAGCTATCTCTGCATCGTGATGGGAGCGGAAGAAGTGGAGGGGAAGATCTCTTCCTACACGCTGGCACGGAGCCTGCTGGACTGGGCTTTCTCGGCCTACGGCTATGTAACGGTGTTGAGTACCGACCGCATGGTCTGCGAGGTTCCCGTCACCCTGTCGGACAAGGTGGACTACGTTACCCTTGTTCCGGAGACCGAGGTGGTGCGGTATCTGCCCACGTCTATCAATCCCGAAACCGATTTGACCTACAGCTACAACGTCACCTCCGCATCCCTGGATGCCCCGGTGCAGGAGGGACAGGTAGCGGGGTTCATTACCGTCAGCTATGGAGATGAAGTGCTGAGCACCGTCAACCTGGTTGCCAAAAACGAAGTGGAACGGTCGGAGTTTCTCTATGTGCTCTCCCGGATTAAGAACTTTTCGCATAGCCGCTTCTTCATAGCCGCGCTGGTTGCAGCGGTGGTTCTGACGCTGGTCTATATTTTCGGTACTGCCGTCTACCGCTATCGGAAACAGCAGCGCCGCATGAGATTCAAATAAAAAAGGATCCCGCGTACCGCGCGGGATCCTTTTTTATTTCTCGGTGGTTTTGGCCTTCTGCCGAAGGTTCAGCAGCACCACAGCACCCAGGACGCAGAGCACGCCTGCCGCGCTCATAAGCGTCAGCTTTTCCCGGAAGACGATGATGCCCACCAGGGTTGCCACCACCGGCTCAAAGGAGGAGAGAATGGAGGCTCGTCCCGTTTCCAGCCCGGTGAGGCTGTAGGTGTAGAACAGATAGGGAAGGTAACAGCTGATGGCACCCATGGCCAGGCTGAGCAGGAGAGTCTGCCAGGAGCCGGTCAAGGCAAGGACAGGCTCTTCTACGCCCCAGATTACCGCCGAGCCGAGAGCAGCCAACAGGCAGGAGTAGAAGTTGATGGTGTTGGAGTGGTAGCCGCGGTTGAGAGCACAGCGGGCAAAAATGCTGTAAAGCGCGTAGCCCACACCCGAGCCGAGACCGAAGAGCAGGCCGCCCAGGGAAAGGGCGTCCTCGCCTTGTCCCATTCCCGATACCAGGCAGCAGCCTGCGAAGGCCATCACCAGTGCCACCAGCTTGATGGGGGTGATCTTCTCTTTGAAAAAGAGGGCCGAGAGCAGCATGACGATGGTAGGGGCGGTGTAGAGGAGAATGGCGGCGGTGGAGAGGCTCATGCGGGTAATGGCCTCAAAATAACAGTAGGTGAAAAAGAGCAGGCTGCAGATTCCGCTGCCGATGAAGCACCAGATGTCCTTGAGCTTGACACGGAATTGTTTGGGGTCGGTGACGGCGGCGGTGATGCCGAAGCAGAGAGCGGCCACCCCGCAGCGCAGGAGGATGGCCCCGGTGGAGCTGATGCCGAACTGGGCAAGGGAGCGGGTGAAGAGGCCCATCAGGCCCCACAGCGCCCCTGCGGTCAGCACGGCAGCGATATGCTTTTTCATGGAAGGTCCTTTCGTGGGAACGTGATGTCTTCGGGAAAATCAGCCTTGAATGCGGTCGCGGAAATAGCGGCCGACTCCGGCGATGGCGGTGAGGAAGGTGGGCACCAGCTCGCGGTTAAGCTGGGAGGCGCGGACCTGGGCAAAGGTTTCAAAGGAAAGATCACCGTCATAACCGATTTCCCGCATGGTATCACAGAAGTGATCCCAGTTGATGGTGCCGGTATAGGGCAGGAAGTGCTGGTCTGCGGTGCCGTTGTTGTCATGGATGTGCAGGGCCTTGATGCGTTTGCCCAAAATCGGCACATAGGTGCGGAAACTCTTGCGCAGGAGGTTGAGATGGCCGGTGTCCAGGCACAGACCGAAGCATTCCTTGCCTGCCTTAGCGTTGAGGGTGTCGATGTATTCCACTGCCTCGTAGGGGTTGGAGCAGGTGCCCTCGATGAGCCCCTTGGTGGATCCGGAGAAAAGGTTTTCCAGGCAGACGGTAACATCGGTCTTGACCAGCACATCGATCAGGCCTTCATAGAGCTTGTAGTTGAGAGCCTTGATCGACTCGGGGGTGTTGGTGGCATCGGTGTTGGAGAGGGAGATGCCGTGGATGATGAGATTTTTGCATCCCACTGCATGGCAAAACTCGATGCAGCGGCGCTGGATCTTGATCATATAGTCCAGGACATCGGGGCGTTCGGGCATATAAGAGGGGAAGGGCGCGTGGGCCTGGGTGATGGTAAGCCCTGCGGCGCGGATATATTTCAGCTCCTCGGCAAAAAAGTCCAGGACTTCCTCCAGGGACTTCTCGAAGATGCAGAAATCCTTGAGTTCGGCGGTTTTGAAGGCTTTTCTGTCCAGGTAATAGTCAATGTTCCAGTCAATGGCGGTAAAGCCCGACTCGCGGATGAGGCGGTAGCCGGCCTCGGGACCGAAATCGCGGGAGACGGGGCTGGATTGAACAGCAAGCTGCATGGATAATCCTCCTTGTGCGGCGAAAATTTTATTACCATAATCATAACACAGCGGCGAAAAAAAAGCAAGGAGAAAAGTTCGGGTTAAAAAAGTTTTCATGTTTTGCCGATTTGGGGAACAATTTCGCATTTTTTTCGTCAATACTGACAAATCCGATTTTAGGGAGGTTTTACCGTGAAAAGGATATTTTACGTTGTGCTGATGCTCTGTTTAACGCTTGGAATGCTCTCTGCCTGTGAGACCGATGGCGGAAGAGATGACAGTACTGTTCCCGATGAGTTGACTGCCGCTCCCGTTACTACCGAAGGTCCTGTTACCACGGTGGCGCCCGTCACTACCCGGGCTCCCGAGCCCCATGAGACCGAGCCGGATGTAACCGTACCACCGGTGATCGACCCGACGGTAATCCCTTCCGTGACCGCCTGCCCCGAGAAGCCGGTGATCTACCTCTATCCCACCGCGCCCACACGGGTGAATGTGGCGCTGGACTATGCCGGCACCCTGACTTCCACCTATCCCGCTTACCCCTCTGACGGCTGGTGCGTGGACGCACAGCCCGACGGCACGCTTACCGATCCTGCCACAGGCCGGGAGTACTACTGCCTTTTCTGGGAGGGCGAGGGCGAAGACTACACCATCGACAGCGGTTTTGTGGTGGCAGGGAAGGATACCGAGGCATTCCTTGAGGAGGCTCTCGCCAAGCTGGGGCTGACTCGGCGCGAAGCCAACGAATTCATCATCTACTGGCTGCC
>JAFTUB010000193.1 GCA_017466495.1 Clostridia bacterium | reverse complement strand
CGAAGCCAACGTGGCCGTCCCAGCCTTCCTGCTCGCGGTCGATGGTCAGGTGCACGTTGACACCCTCGGTCTTGGACCAGACCTCCTCGATCTCCTTGCGCTGAACCAGATCGTCAGCCGAGCGGGAGCCGTAGAGGATATCCACACGACCGTAGTCGGCGCGGTTGTCCAGCACATAGTTGATCACCGAACGGAGAGGAGCCAGGCCGATACCGCCGGCGATGAAGAGCAGGTTCTTGCCCTTCAGCTCGGTATCCACGGGGAAGTTGTTGCCGTAGGGGCCGCGGACGGTGATCTGATCGCCCACCTGCAGGGAGTGCAGGTAATCGGTCAGTTCGCCGCACTTTTTGATGCTGAATTCCTGATATTCTTTATTGGTAGGCGAGGAGGTGATGGAGAACATGGCCTCGCTGATACCGGGGGCGCAGAGCATGGCGCACTGGCCGGGCTTGTGCTCAAAGAGCTTGCCGCCCTCGGGTGCGTTGACCCGGAAGGTCTTGACATCGGGGGTCTCGTCCCGGATGTCGGTGATGACGCCCACCATGGGAATCAGGGTGTCAAGGGTGTAATTATCGTGGCAATGGCAGGTGCACTCGCTCATTTTGTTTCCCCCTTTTCTGCTTTTTCGAAGGCACGGATGACCTTGACGATGTTCAGGGAGGCGGGGCACTTGTCGACGCAGCGGCCGCAGCCCACGCAGGAGAACATACCGTCATTGTTGGTCGGGAAGTAGACCAGCTTATGCATGAAGCGCTGACGGAAGCGCTGCACCTGGCTGGTACGATTGTTGCCGTGTGCCATCATGGTGAAGTCGGAGTACATGCAGGAGTCCCAGCAGCGGAAGCGCTGAACGCCTGCTCCGGTGGTGTAGTCCTTGATGTCATAGCACTGGCAGGTGGGGCAGACGAAGGTACAGGTTCCGCAGGCGAGACAGCCCTTGTACAGGGTATCCCACACAGGGGAATTGAACTTTTCGTCGGTCTTGCCGGCGCCCCAGCCCTCAAGAGAGAGATCGGCGTAGGGCAGCTTGGCCATGACAGTCTTGGTGAAGGTGCGGGCCTCCTCCAGGGCGGTCTCGTCGGCAGCCTCGGCGGCAGCCAGCAGATCGCCGGCCAGGGCGGTGAGGGCCTCGCCCTTCTCGGTCTGGGCCTGCCACATGAAGCTCTCGCCCACAGGCCAGATCACCACGTCAGCCCCGGCGGGCGCGGTGGGATCGATGCCGAAGGCATGGCAGAAGCAGCTCTCGGAGGGAGCGGCGCAGGCCATAGCCACCACGGTGCCGTGGGCACGGCGGGCGGCGTAGAAGGTGTCAATGGGCTCGGACAGGAAGACCTTATCCAGCACCTCGATGCCCCGCAGATCGCAGGCTTTGATGCCGAAGAGGACGAAATGCTCGTCGGTCAGCTTCTCGGGGGTGACGGTGATCTTCTTATCCTCGGTCTTACAGGTGTAGAGGTTCTCGCTCTGGGGGAAGAAGGCATCCTTGGCCGACTTCACGGTCTTGAGGGTGCACAGATCCACCTCTGCGCCCTCGTCCCAGGCGGCGAAGTTGGTCTGACCCGCCGTCTTCACGGGGAGGATCAGGCTCTGCTCGGCAGCGATGCGGGCATAGAGCGCGGGCATTGCCTCGCGGGAAATCTTCATCATAGCCATTACTTGGACCCCCTCTCACTGACGATGCCGGGCTCGGCATCCTCGAAGGTGTAGTTGACCAGGGGTGCGCGCTGATCTGCGCTCTCACCGGCCTGATAGTCACCGTAGAGCTCATTGATATCCTTGATGAACTTACGGTTGAAGAGGTGCAGCGGGATGCCCTGGGGGCAGACGCGGCTGCATTCACCGCAGTCGGTGCAGCGGCCGGCCACGTGGAAGGCGCGGATGATGTGGAACATCTTCTCCTCAAAGGAGGTGGTGTTGGCCTTCTGTGCGGAATCGAACTTGGTGGAGTCGAAGACGCACTTGCGGCAGGAGCAGGCAGGGCAGACATTGCGGCAGGCATTGCAGCGGATGCACTTGGAGAGCTCAGCCTGGAAGAAGGCGAACTTCTCGGCGGGGCTCATGGCCTCAATGGCCTCGACCCCGGCCATGCGATCGGCGTCGCGGGTGTCCACAGACTCGCCGATGACCTCGTCAAAGACGCGGTGCTCCTTGCCCTTGCAGACATGGCAGCGCTCCAGACGAACGTCCTTGCAGTCGATGTCATGGTCACCGTAGATGGTGCTGACCTTGATCTGATCGGGACCGCCGGTGATGGCGGTGATGCCGGTGATGCCCTTTGCCTTGATCTTTTCGATGTCCAGCTTGCCGCGGCAGCCGACGCCGATGATGTATGCCTTGTCGCGATCAACGCGGTGCTCGGTGAGGAGCTGGTTGAAGCTGTAGGTATCGCAGGGCTTGAGGAACACCAGGGTTTTGCCCTCCAGTTTGGAGGCCTCGATCATGTACTTGGAAAGGTTTGCGCCGCAGAAGCCGTTGTAGACAAAATCGCTCAGCTCATCGGCGGAATTGAAGTAGGCGACCTCGGGATTGTAGTCCATATCGCCCCGGCGCCAGCCCAGCACGCGGACGACGGTGCCGTCAGCCAGCAGTTCTTTTGCGCGGTTAATCAGTTGTTCTTGCATCTCAGATCCTCCAATCTCACGTTGGGACCCAGCTCATGGATCTTCGCCGCAAATTCGTTCATGGTGGTGGAGAACTTCACGCCCTCAGCGGCGGATACCCACTCCACGCGGGTGCGGCCGCTCTCAACGCCGAGGTAATCCAGCATCGAGAAGAGGAGGGTCATACGGCGGCGGGCGTAGTAGTTGCCCGTGCTGTAGTGGCAGTCACCGGGGTGACAGCCGCAGATGATCACACCGTCCGCGCCCTTCTCGAAGGCACGGAGAATGAACATGGGATTGACGCGGCAGGAGCAGGGCACGCGAATGATCTTCACCTCAGCAGGGTAAGCCAGACGGCTGGAGCCTGCAAGGTCTGCGCCCGCATAGCTGCACCAGTTGCAGCAGAAGGCGACGATTTTGGGGGTAAATTCCCCGGTTTTTTCGTTTACCGGCATATTGCATCCACCTCCGCAATGATCTGTCTGTTGGAGAAGCCCTGCAGGTCCATAGCACCCGACGGGCAGGCGACGGTACAAGCGCCGCAGCCCTGGCAGAGGGCGTTATTGACCACAGCCACACGGCGATCCTCACGGATACCGTGGTCGTTGATGAGCTTGGTCTCATAGGAGATGGCACCGTAGGGGCAAACATTTGCACAGGTGGAGCATCCGTTGCAGAGCAGCTCGTCAGCACGGGCGGTACAGGGATTCGTGGTCAGCTTATCCTTGGCAAGCAGGCCGATGGCCTTAACGGCTGCGGCACCTGCCTGGGCCACCGTCTCGGGAATGTCCTTGGGTCCCTGGCAAACGCCGGAGAGGAAGATACCCGCGGTGGGGGACTCAACGGGACGCAGCTTGGGGTGCGCCTCGGTGAGGAAGTTATTGGTATCGATGCTGGCGGTGAGCATGGTCGCCAGGGGGCGAACCGAAGGATCGGGCTCGATGGCGGTAGCGAGGACCACCATGTCAGCCTTCATCTTAATCTGCTTGTTGTCCAGCAGGTCGGAGGCCTGCACCAGCAGGCTGCCGTCGGGCTGGGGAGCAACCTTGCCCACCTGGCCCTTGATGTAGTTGACGCCGTATTCCTCCACGGCGCGGCGGTAGAACTCGTCGAAGTTCTTACCGGGGGTACGCACGTCGATGTAGAAAACGGTAACCTTCACATCCGGATACTTGTCGCGGATGAGCATAGCGTGCTTTGCGGTGTACATACAGCAGATCTTGGAGCAGTAGGGCTTGCCGCGCTGATCGGTGCAGCGGGAGCCGACGCACTGTACAAAGACGATGTGCTCGGGGTGCTTGCCGTCCGAGAGGCGCTCCAGGTGACCCTTGGT
>JAFTUB010000192.1 GCA_017466495.1 Clostridia bacterium | reverse complement strand
GGCAGCGCCGGGGCACCTCTCCTGTCTCGGCGGAGAGCCCGGCCTCGGCGATCACACCTCCAAGCCCGCCGGGAAATCGGGGGTCGGCAACACGGTTGAGGAGCATGGCGGCGTAGGCTGCCTGGGTGCCGTAGCTGAGATCCCCTACCTCCGCCGCGAGAACACGGGCCAGCAGGTCGGCTTCCAGGTCGTCCGAGAGGGAGCAAGCCTGCAGAGGAAGCCCCACGGTCACGGCGGGAGGCTCGGGGCGAAGACCGCCCAGCAGGATCAGCAGGGTCAGCGCCGCGCCGCAAAAACAGCGCAGGGCGGTGCGCAGATCATCGGGCAGGCGGACGGTTTGGGGCCGCACGGGATCACTCCTCTCGTTGGAATGGTCATAGTCTTCCCGTGGGGAAGAAAAGTATGGCTGACGATTGTTGGAAGGGGAGAGAGGGCGGGGAGTTTTCTCCATTTGTTGTGCTGTTTCTCCTGTTTTTGTCTGCTTGTTATGAATTTATCACAGCAAAATGGGAAACCTCAAAAATTCTCATCTTTCCTCTTGAAAATGCAGGTGAAAACGTGTATAATTAGTATGAAAAAATATTATCTCTTCATAAGGAGGATTTTAGACATGAAAGCTGTAGTTCTGACCGAAACCAATAAACTTGTTGTCGAAGAGCGCCCCATGCCCACCCGTGAGGCCGATGAGGTGATTCTTCGTGTTCGTGCCGCCGGCATCTGCGGCTCTGACGTTCCCCGTGTTTTCGCAGGTAAGGTTTATCACTTCCCCCTGGTGCTCGGCCACGAGTTCGCAGGTGAGGTTGTCGACGCTGAGAATCCCGCACTGATCGGGACTCACGCCGCTGTGTTCCCCCTGCTGCCCTGCCGCAAGTGCGCCATGTGTGCCGAGGAGGAGTATCCTCTCTGCGCTGACTATGACTACTACGGTTCCCGCCGCGACGGTGCCATGGAGGAATACCTGGCCGTTAAGGTCTGGAACCTCATTCCCGCTCCCGAAGGACTGAGCTTCGAGGAAGCCGCTATGTGTGAGCCCGCCGCTGTTGCCCGTCACGCCGTCATGCGCGCCAACCTCAAGGGCGGCGAGCGCGTGCTGGTATTTGGCGCTGGCCCCATCGGTCTGATGCTTGGCCAGTGGGCCATGAGCATGGGTGCCGCTTCTGTGGCTTATGCAGACATCGACGAGCGCAAGCTGGCCTTCGCCGAGCAGATGGGCTTCACCCGCCAGGCAGAGGGCGAGCGCTATGACGTGGTCATCGAGGGTGCAGGCGCTCCCTCCGCGCTGCAGGGTGCCATCGCCGCTGCCGAGCCCTTCGGCCGCCTGGTGCTCATGGGCAACGCCGCCCGCGACATGGACATTCCCCAGCCCGTTTACCAGCAGATTCTGCGCAAGCAGCTGACCCTGTCGGGCACCTGGAACTCTTCCTACAACAGCCGCATCAACGACTGGAAGGCAGCCCTTGAGGCAATGGCCAGCGGTGCGCTGAACGCCAAGGCGCTCATCACCCATACCTATCCCCTGGAAGAGACCCGCGCCGCTTTTGACCTTATGGGCGACCGCAAGGAATTCTTCAACAAGGTTATGATCGTGATGTAAGTTTCCCCCGGAATACTTTAAATGATAGCAAAGGATAAATAACGATATGAAAAAGATGATTTCTCCCTCCATGATGTGTGCTGACTTCCTCAACCTGGGCAACGATATCCGGGATATGGAGGCCTGCGGCATCGAGTACCTGCATATTGATATTATGGACGGCGTGTTCGTGCCCAACTTCACCCTGGGTACCGACTACATCAAGAAGCTGCACAAGGCAAGCTCCATTCCCCTGGACCTGCACCTGATGGTGTCGGATGTGGACAACAAGCTCAACTGGTTTGAGTTCGGCGAGGGTGACTATGTGGCCATCCATGCCGAGGCCTGCACCCACATCCAGCGCGCCCTGGCACTGATCCGCTCCAAGGGTGCCAAGGCCATGCTGGCCCTCAACCCTGCTACCTCCCTTAACGTGCTTGACGAGATCCTGCCCGACCTGGACGGTATCCTCATCATGACCGTTAACCCCGGTTACGCCGGACAGAAGCTGATCCCCCAGACCCTGGAGAAGATCGCCCGTCTGCGCAACTACCTGGACAGCAACGGCTACGGCCACATCGACATCGAGGTGGACGGCAACGTTTCCTTCGAGAATGCCCGCAAGATGAGCGATGCCGGTGCCAACATTTTCGTGGCAGGCTCCTCCTCCATGTTCATGCCCGGCGTGCCTCTCTCCGAGGGCATTGCCAAGCTGCGTGAGGCAATTAACTAAGTGAAACCCAACAAAAACAACCATATGCTCGACCTGCTGGCCCTGCAGAAGCAGTTCATCCTCGCGCACCTGCGCGAGGGTGACCGTGCGGTGGACTTCACCATGGGCAACGGCCATGACACGGCCTTTTTGTCCAAAGCGGTGGGGCCCGAGGGCAAGGTCTGGGCCTTCGACATCCAGCCCGCTGCCGTGGAGTCTTCGAAGAAGACCCTGGAAGCCGAGGGATGTCCCGACAATACGACGCTCATCTGCGCTTCCCACCATCGGGTGCGGGAGTTTGTGGAGGGGCCCATCCGCGCGGGGATGTTCAACCTGGGCTATCTGCCCGGCGGGGACAAGTCCCTGACCACCATGCGCCAGACTACCATGCCCGCCGTGGAGGCCGCCATCTCCCTGCTGGGGGAGGACAGCATCCTGCTGATCGCCGTTTATCCCGGGCACGCCGAGGGCGAGGCTGAGGGGAAGATGCTCACTGAGTATTTTGCCACCCTTGACCGCCGTCAGATCTGCGTGACGCAGATAAAAATTGTTAACTCGCCTACTTCTCCGTTTTTCTTCGTCCTTGAAACACGCTGAAAGGAATGCGTATGAACAATCCGAATCCGCGCCCGAACCGCCCCCGTCCGGTGCTTACCCCCGAGCAGGAGCGGCGACGCGCTGAATGGCAGCGTTACGCTGCCGAACAGGCGGCTCGCAAACGGGAAGCCGCCGCCGCACAACGGCGTGCCGAAGCCAGACAGGCAAGGCAGGCCGAAGCCGAAAGAAAGCGCCGCCGTGCTGAAGCCTGGCGGCTCTTTTGCAACCGTTTTGTGGTTTATCTCATCACCCTGGCCCTGGTGTTGGTGCTTGGGGGGATCATCTTTGTCCTCTCCCTTTACCGCACCGATACGGACAAGCTCCCTCGGCAGTACCGCTATCTCTTCGGCGGCAGCTATGACGAGGCGGGTGAGGTGCTGGAAGAACCCCTGACTTATTCGCTTCCGGGCAAGGAGGCGGTGCAGGACGGGACGGTCTACCTGCCCATGAGTGCCTTGGCCGACTTTGCCGGTATGACGGTGACGGGAACTCCCGATGTGCTCAAGTACGCCGCACCGTCGGGGGAATATGTTCGCTTTGCGGCGGGGAGCAACCGTGCCGAGGTGAATGGGGATGTGATCCTGCTGAGCGCAGAGACGGTCGTCCGCGCAAGGGGCGGAGATGAGACCATGTGGATCCCCGCTGACTTTGTGGAACGCTGGATGCAGGGGGTTACCCTGACCCGTGATGCCGAGGCGGCGGAGATGCATCTTACCCTGAACGGCGATCCTTTGGGCTTTGTCTTGAAGGGGAGCGATGTTCTGTCGGGAATCGACGAGAAGGCAGAGTTCGGGGACACCCCCGCCATTGCCTTCAAGGCCGATCTCTCGGCCTACGAGCAGTATATGAACCCCGCCGACCGGGATGCCTACGTCACCCTTATCAACGTGAATCACAAGCTGGCATCCGATTATATTCCCGCCGATCTTACCAATGTGGCCGATACCCGCAAGGACGGCCGCAATACCCAGCAGCTGCGGGAGTATGCCGCAAAGGCGTTGGAGGCCATGTTCATTGAGATGCGGGCCTGTGGGATCACCGATGTGTCGGTAACCAGCGCATACCGCTCCTACAGCTACCAAAGCCAGCTGTTCGAGCAGCGGGTGGCCATGTATCCCTCCCTGTCCCGGGCTGAGGCGGAAGCCAAGGCGGCCACGGTGGTCACCTATCCCGGTTCCAGTGAACACCAGAGCGGGCTTTGTGTGGATATGCACAACCTGCCCTCGGCGGATATTTCTTTCGGGAAAACCTCCGCCTTTGCCTGGATCTCGGCCAACGCCCATAAGTTTGGCTTCATCCTGCGCTATCCCGAGGATAAGGTTCCCGAAACGGGGATCAGCTATGAGCCCTGGCACTATCGGTATGTGGGACGCTACCACGCCACGCGGATCTATACCATGGGCCTCTGCCTGGAGGAATATGTGGCGGAATATTTGCAGTAAGATGCCCAAAGAACCCGAAGGGGCTGTCGCGGTGCGACAGCCCCTTCGGGTTCTTTGGATATGCAGTTTATGTTCTCAGTTCAGGAGGCGGGAGCGGATCTGCGAGGGTGAAGCTGCCCTCCCGCAGATGGCGCACCAGGTCCGCACCGGTGCGGATGGGGGTGTCGGTAAGGATTCCGGTGAGGCAGTTGTAGCCGTTGGGACGGTGGCAGTCGCTTCCCGCGGTGCCCAGGAGCCCGAAATGTTCCGCCCAGATGGCGGCAATGTCATTGCGATTCTCGTTGGAGATGCCGCCGTTGAAGATCTCAATGCCGTCCAGCAGGGCGGGATCAACGATGCGGCGGCCGTTGCGGAAGGGGTGGGCCTGGATGAGCATCCCTCCCACTTCGTGAACCGCGTCCCGCAGGGCAGGGACCTTGTAGGTGTGCAGATCGGGATGCGCCCGCAGAAAAGCCTCGTCAATGCCGTAGAGGAGAAAATCGTTTCCGTCGGCGGCGCGGCGCAGCTCACAGCCGAAAATGACCGTGAGCCGATCCCCTGCGGCGGCGCGAAGGGCGTGGTACCCCTGCATATAATAGTCGATCTTTTCGTCCCAGGGGGCCTCGGTCATATCCCCCACGGTGGCTTTCTTGAAGGTGGCGTTGGAGAGATGCTCGGTCAGCACCACCGCATCATAGCCCAGTTTAATGTAATGCTCTGCCATTTCCCCCGGCAGGCCCTTGGCGCAGGCCGATACCGTGGCGGTGTGACAGTGAAGCTCGGTCTTGAATGGCAAAATGTGTTCCTTCTTTCTGTGTGTTGCGATAAAATCCCCATACCCACCCTCATCCGGATGCCAGTGGTGCGGTGGTAACATTGCAGAATGCGCAGTGCGCGTGTGCGCGGTACGGGGCGAATTTGTTCCGGTTTGCAGGTGCCCGGCCCCGCGTGACTTGCGGCTCCGTTCTCGGCCGCCGAGATCCCACTCGCTCACCCGGACTACCAGCTGTTATTCAGCGCAGCTCGGTGCTCCAGTTCATGCGCTGCAGCTCAACGTCGAGCAGACGCAGCTCTCGGGAGAGGGCGTCCACCTGCTTCTGCAGCTCGGCCACGGGGACAGTGCTGAGAAGTCGGATTTCCTTTGAGGAGTAGCGATCCACCTTCGTGGCCGCCTCGTCAAGGAAATCCCGCATCACCGAGATTTTCAGCCCCAGGGCATCCCGGCGGGCGATCAGTTCGGTCAGAGACAGGCGGCTGTCCTCCCAGACGGTGAAGGTCTCGCAGTTGGTGAGGTTGATGCTGGCCATCAGCCCCTCCAGATCATCGGTGTCAGCACTCAGCTCGGCCAGCAGCTCCATCGGATCCTCGGCGGGGGTGTCCCCCTCCTGTACCCGGGCGTTTTTCTTCAGACGTTCCCGCAGTGCGGCGATCCGCCGCTGGAGATCGGCGCGCAGGGAAAGGGCCTCGGCAAGTTTCATGGGTGTACCTCCGTTTTTTTCTTCATTATATCACAGACCGATCGCAGAGGAAAGAGGCTGGGAAAATTTGTAACCGATTTGTGATAATTGCGGGCCGAAGGGAAAGAAATCGCGAAAAACCGCGGGAAAATTTTGCAAACCCCTTGACAGAAGCACGAGGGATAGGGTATAATATAGTGTGTCATTGTGTAAAAGCGTATTGCCACGCTTCCGATTTTTAACACTAAGGAGGTGCAGAGGATGCTGAGAACATATCAACCCAAAAAGCGTCAGAGAAGCAAGGTTCACGGCTTCAGAAAGAGGATGAGCACTGCAGACGGAATCAAGGTTCTGAAGAGAAGACGTGCAAAGGGCAGAAAGAGACTGACCCACTAATCATCGTGAAAACCTCCGATGGCTCATCATTACGATTTTTCCCGTAAGCTGAGCGGTCGGGGTTTTTGATATTCCCGCAAATTTTCCCGGCAAACCATATTTTAATTTGACGGAAGCGAAAAACAATGAAATTTACAGCGATTACGGAAAATCATCTGTATGCCAAGGCATATGCCAAAGGAAAGCGAGCGGTCGGACCGACGGTTGCTGTTTATGTCCTGCGGGACTATGCGGCAAAGTGTCTGCGCGATGCGCACCCGCAGAAATGCTACGTCAACCGCATTGGGCTGACGGTGAGCAAGAAGCTGGGGGGGGCGGTGCAGCGCAACCGTGCCAAGCGCGTTCTGCGTGAGGTCATGCGTGCCGTCCAGCGTGATCCCGGGGTCAAAACCGGGTATTTGGTAGTCCTTGCCGCCCGGGATCGGGCAACTGTCGCCAAGAGCACCGAGGTGGAGCGCGATCTGCGCGCTGCGCTCTCCAAGCTTGGGATGTTCTGCGGCGGTGATCACGGTGCATCATGAAGTATATCTGTATCGCTCTGATCCGTTTTTACCGTAAGTTTCTTTCCCCATTGAAACGAACGCCCAGCTGTCGGTTTACCCCGACCTGCTCAGCCTATGCCATCGAGGCATTTCAGAAACGCGGCTTTTTTGTCGGTTTTGCGCTCACGGTCTGGCGTATCCTCCGCTGCAATCCCTTTTGCGCGGGCGGGTATGATCCGGTCCCCGAGAAGCCTGACCGGCGGGGCGGAGGAGGAAACTGCGCACATTGACCTGCGCGCACAGAATACGAGAGAGGAATATTTCCCGAAATGCTCGATTTTTTGATTGGCATTCCCGGTGCGATCCTGCGCTTCTGCAACTCGATCACCGGAAACTATGTCATTGCCCTGTTCTTGTTTGCTGTGATCGTGGAGATCGTTCTGCTCCCCTTCAGCATCAAGCAGCAGAAGAATCAGATCCGTCAGGCCAAGCTTCGTCCCAAGGAAATGGCCATCCGCAACAAGTACAAGGGACGCAACGACCAGGCCACCCAGCAAAAGGTTCAGAACGAGATCATGGAGATGTACCAGCGGGAGAACTTCAGCCCCTGGCAGGGTTGTCTGCCTCTGCTGATTCAGCTCCCCATTATTATGGCGCTCTATAATGTTGTCATCAACCCCCTGCGCTATATCTGCGGCCTTTCCGCGGAAACCATTACTGCGCTCAACGCGTACATTCCTACCCTTGAGGGCTACAGCGATTTTGTTGCCCGGGGCAGCGAGACCATCAAGCAGCTCAACATCATTCGTGAGCTGGGCGTGGAAGCTTTCGCTTCGGTGGAGGGCTTCGCTGAGAAGATTACCTCCGTCAACGACCTGCCCAACTTCGATTTCTTCGGCATCCTTAACCTTGCCGAGACCCCGAACTTCAAGGTGTTCAACTGGTTGCTGATTATCCCTGTGCTCACCTTTGTGATCGCCTTCTTCAGCTCCCGCATTACCCGCAAGTTCACTTATCAGCCTACCACGAATGAGAATGATAAGCAGGCGGGATGCTCCAATGCCATGATGGACTTCATGATGCCCGCCATGAGCGTGTACATCACCTTCATCGTGCCCGGAGCCATCGGCGTTTACTGGATGTTCAAGAACATCGTGACCCTGATCAAGCAGATTATCATCAGCAAGGTGATGCCCATTCCGAAGGTGACCGAGGAAGAGATCCGCGAGGCAGAGAGAGAGGCCAACCTCTCCAACCGCCAGCGCAAGAAGCAGGAAAAGGCACGTTCGCTGCACCACATCGACGACGATGAGGAGCCTGCGGCACCTGCCGAAGAGAAGAAGCCTGCGGAGGAGAAGCCGGCTGAGTCCGGTCCCATCGCGCCCGCACCCCTCAAAGAGGACAACCCCGAGCACCGCAACAAAACGAAAAATTAACCGATACGGATGAGAGGATAAGATGAACGAAACCGCCACCAATGAAATGATCATCACGGCGAAGACGGTGGAGGAAGCGCTTGCCCGCGCCTGCGCGGAGCTGGGTGCTCCTTCGGTGGATGCCCTGACCTACACCGTTCTGGAAGAGCCGAAGCGCGGTCTGTTCGGCCTGGGTGCCGCTCCTGCCCGTGTGCAGGTGAGCTATGCCGCACCTGTGGCTGAGGAAGCTCCCGCCGCTGCCGCCGATCCCGCACTTTCCTTTATTGAAACGCTGCTGAAGAATATGCAGCTTGATGTTGACGTGAAGATGACCGAGCCCGCCCAGGGCGAGAAGTACATCAGCATTACCGGCGATGCCGCAGGCGTGCTGATCGGCCATCACGGCGACACCCTGGATGCCCTGCAGTACCTGACCAACCTGGCCGTCAACAAGAAGCGCGGCGACAGCAAGCGCGACTATGTGAAGGTCACGGTGGATGTGGAGAACTACCGCGCAAAGCGCGAGGAGACCCTCCGCGCCCTGGCCCGCCGCAAGGCAGACGCTGTACTGAAGTACGGCAAGAGCATCATGCTCGAACCCATGAATCCCTATGAGCGCCGCATCATCCACTCCGAGGTGCAGCTCATTGACGGTGTTTCCACCAATTCCGTGGGCACCGACAACAACCGCAAGATCGTGATCTTCCCCGAGAACCGTGGCGCACTGAGCCGCGGCAAGAAGAGCGACGAGGAATAAGTTTGATGCTGGGGGAGGGGGCTTTTGGAAAAAAGCCCCCTCCCCCAAGCCCCTTCCCGCAAAAACTTTCGGAAAAGGAGAACGGCTATGTTTGAGACGATTGCGGCGGTTTCCACGCCCCGGGGTAAAGGCGGTATTGCTGTGATTCGGGTGTCCGGGGACGGCGCGGCGGAGATTGCCGCGCGGGTGTTCTCGGCAGATCTGACGGCGAAGCCTCCCCGTACGGCGGTGTATGGAAAGATATATGCACCTCTGCCCGACGGTGGGTGCGAGGTGGTGGATGACGGTGTTGCCGTGCTTTGGCGAGGACCCAATTCCTACACCGGCGAGGATGTGCTGGAGATCTCCTGTCACGGCGGTGTGCTGGTGACCCAGGCGGTGCTGGAGGCTGTGCTGGCTGCAGGTGCCCGCATGGCACAGGCGGGGGAGTTTACCCGCCGTGCTTTTCTCAACGGACGGCTTGGCCTGGGCCAGGCCGAGGCGGTGGGGGCACTGCTGGAGGCGAAGACGCGGAGTCAGCTTGCCCTGTCCCAGGGAGGG
>JAFTUB010000191.1 GCA_017466495.1 Clostridia bacterium | reverse complement strand
GGTGAGGGTGTTCTCGTTTACGCTGTAAACGATGGTCTTGAGGTCGTTGCCTGCGGGAGCAGAGATAACAACCTTCTTTGCACCTGCGTTGATGTGGGCCATGGACTTCTCCTTGGAGGTGTAGAAGCCGGTGCACTCGAGAACGACATCAACGTTGAGCTCTTTCCAGGGGCAATCGTTTGCATCCTTGCAAGCGTAGATCTTGATGGTCTTGCCGTCAACGGTGATGGTGTCCTCACCAGCCTCAACGGTGTGACCCTCGTAGCGACCCTGAGCGGTGTCGTACTTGAGAAGGTGAGCGAGCATTTCGGGCTTGGTCAGGTCGTTGATTGCAACAACCTCGTAACCCTCAGCGCCGAACATCTGACGGAAAGCCAGACGGCCAATGCGGCCAAAGCCATTAATCGCAACTTTTACTGCCATTGGTGGAATCCTCCGTATAATAAAAAATTTTTTGAACTGAGTAAAATGCCCGGGAAAAGGGGACAAGCCCAATCCCCGCCAACCTATATTTTACCGCAAAATCGCAAAAGATACAAGAGAAATGTGCAAAAATGATCAAAATTGTCATTTTGCCATCAGGCTGGCGCGAGATGAAAGGAAAATTGTGCAATTTACCAACCGTAAATGTGCGGTTTTGGGTAATTTGCGGGGACGAGATTTATTTGCGGCTCTTCCGCTTCGCGGCATAAGTGCCGAAGAGGAATTTTGGCAGCTTCATCATGCGGCCGATGCGCTTGGGCTCGCAGCAGAGGCGGTAGAACCATTCCAGCCCCAGCTTGATGAAGAGCTTGGGGGCACGCTTCACATTGCCTGCCCACACATCCAGTGATCCGCCCAGCGCCAGGCAAAGCTTGACCGAGCCGAGGGCGGCGCGGTTGGCATCGATCCACTTTTCCTGCGCGGGTACGCCGAGGCAGACATAGAGCACATCGGGCGAGGCGGCACGGATGGCGGCAAGCACCGCTTCGTTTTCTTCGCCCTCCTTTTTGAAGTAGCCGTCATGGATGCCCGCCACGGTGAGGGCAGGATACTTTTCCCGCATATTGGCGGCGGCCTGCTCGGCTACGCCGGGCTTTGCACCGAGGAAATAGACCGAATAGCCTTTCTCGGACGCAATGGCCAGGGTGCGCTCACCAAGCTCGATGCCCGCTACTTTTTCTTTCAGCGGTGTGCCGAGAATGCGGGAGGCTTTGATGACGCCAATCCCGTCGGGGATGATGAGATCGGCGGAATTGATGAGGTCATAGTATTCGTTTTCCTCAATGCAGAGCTGAACGATCTCAGAGTTGGGGGTAAACACGGCGCGAGGGGATTCGGGGGCTGCTTCCAGCACCGAGCCTACCCAGTCGGCGGCCTCGTCCAGGGTGACGTTGCAGAAGTTCACGCCGCGGATGTTGATGATTTCCATGCAAGTGTCCTTTCTATGGGAGAGGGCGGAAGATGTAAGGCTCCTCCAGCCTGTCCAGGGTAGCGAAGGTGTAGCCCTGCGCGATCAGATAATCCAGCACTGCCGGCAGGGTTTCCACAGTGTCGTTGCTGGTGTCATGCATCAGCATGACCCGGGGGAGGTTGGGATTGCGGTTTGCCACGGTCAAGGTGTACTTGAGGGTGGCGAAGAAGTATTCCTCCATGGTCTGCTCGGGGCGCTTGTCTCCGAAGTAGCGGTCATTGGTGGCAAGCACCCAGTCATAGGGACGGTAGCCCGCATTCAAAACCGCGGTCAGCAGGGAAGGATAGACGGGATTGCCGTCCAGCAGAGAATTTGTGGTGCCGCCGGGGAAGCGGTAGATCCGTTCTCGGGGGAGCTCACCCAACGCCCCCAATACCGCATTTTCCCAGCGGGAAATGTCGGCGAGAATGGTATCGGCGGAGGCATAGATCGAGGGGTAGTCGTGGCTGTAGCTGTGGCAGGCCAGCAGATGACCGCCCGCAGCAATATCGCGAGCCAGGTCGGGATATCGGTCCACATAGCGTCCTACCGTGAAGAAGGTCGCGTGGATGTTGTACTCTGCCAGAATGCGAAGCACTTCTTCCGTGTTCCCCCGGCACGGTCCGTCATCAAAGGTTAGGAAGACGGTGGTGGTGAGATCAAGCGGTTCCTCAACAACCGTTGGCACTTCGGTAGTTTCGGGTGCCCCAGTGGTCTCGGGTGCTTCAGTGGTCTCGGGTGCCTCAGTGGTCTCGGGTGTTTCAGTGGTCTCGGGTGTTTCAGTGGTCTCGGGTGCCTCAGTGGTCTCGAGTGTTTCAGTGGTCTCGGGTGTTTCGGTGGTCTCGGGTGCTTCGGTAGTTTCGGGGGCCTCAGTCGTCTCAGCGGGCACTGATATGGGAGGCGGGGGAGAAATGTGCCCCGTGGGAAGACATCCCGCAAGGAGAAGAACACAGAGCAGCAGAGCAAGGAAAGAATAATGTTTCATAGGCAATTGACCTCCGCAGATGTACGGATAAAAAGACGGGGAAAAGGACAAAATGTTCCTGCTTTTTACAAAAAATGCAGATCTTTTTCGTTCAGCTCAGCACACCCGCGTCCGGGGTGAAGCGAGCCGACACCTCATCCCGCAGAAGCGGGTGATTTTCCAGGTCGGGATCATCCTCCAGCAGCTTTTTCGCTTCAGCCGAAGCCGCTTCCAACAGGGCTGTATCCTCGGCTAGGCTGGCCAGACGGAAGTGCAGATCTCCGTGCTGGCGGATGGAGTCTCCGTTTCCGGGGGCGAGAAAATCCCCCGGCCCACGTTGGCGCAGATCGGCCTCGGCAATGGCAAAGCCGTCGTGCTCCCGGCACATCACCGCCAGCCGTTCTCTTGCACTCTCTCCGCGGGCATCCGATACCAGTACGCAGTAGGCTTTTCGGTTTCCGCGACCCACACGGCCACGGAGCTGATGCAGCTGGGACAGGCCGAAGCGGTCGGCATTTTCCACGATCATCAGGGACGCATTGGGAACGTTGACCCCCACCTCGATGACGGTAGTGGAGACCAGGACATCCAGCTCTCCTGCACCAAAGCGGCGCATGATCTCTCCCTTGTCCCGCGCGGGAAGCTTGCCGTGAACGAAGCCGATGCGCAGATCGGGCATGGCGGCGGCCAGCTCGGCGGCGTAGGTTACAGCGGCTTTAATGGGGGGCTTGTCCCCCATGTCGGCGGTCAGTACCTCGTCCAGGGGAAGGGCATCAGCCTCTTCCTCGGCGGTGTCCTCCACCGCAGGGCATACCACATAGACCTGCCCCCCTTCGGCGCACAGCTTTTCCATAAAGGCATTTCTGATCTTCTCCGCTTTCCGGAGGCAGGCTTCCTGTTCTTCCCCTTCTGTCAGTTCCGCCAGCGTCCTGTATGCGTAATACACATAACAGGTTTCTTCCACAGCCCCTCCAGGGGTGTATACGCTGTCTGTCGGCCATGTGTTGATCACACTTTCGTATAAACCGGTATCATCGGCGTCAAAGCATTCGTCCTCCCGGCGCAGATGGAGCCGGAGAGCATCCCGCAGAATGGTACCCATTTCCTCCGAACCGCTGTACCGCCATGCGGAGATCATCTGATGGAAAAACTGTGTCTGCATATTGTAGAAGCTCTGATCCTCTGCAATGTATCCCTGTCCGTAGAAACGGGAATCCGGTGCGGGCATGGTTCCGGCTTCAGTTCTGCCGTATCCACGTTTGGTATCCTCTTTCACCTGGGCGTCTGTATACACTTTCAGCGTGGCCATGGATCTGTCATGCTGGCTGAGCATATGCTGTCCATGGATCATCCAGCCTACAAGAGGGGTGGACCAGCACATATTGCCATGCATCGTCTTCGGCGGATGCCATACACCGTCCATTTCTGCCACAGCAGCCTGTGCAACAGCATTGATGTATTCATCCGGTGTGTCAACCTTCAGCATGTCAGAAAGTCTTTTCCCCCTTTCCAGTCCCGCCTGATACAGAGATTTCATATCCGTCGGAACGCACAGAGAAGCGGCTGCATATCCGGTAAATCTGCCGGAAATCACGCCGTTTTCCTCCGCAGTCTCACCGTCTGAAACCAGATACACTCTGCCGTCTTCCCCGTAGTTGGCACCGATCTTTTGGT
>JAFTUB010000190.1 GCA_017466495.1 Clostridia bacterium | reverse complement strand
GGGGAAGCCTGCACCGCCGCGGCCGCGGAGACCGGAGGCGAGGATGATATCAATTACCTGATCGGGGGTCATATCGGTCAGCACCTTACCCAGGGCTGCATAACCGTCCATAGCGATGTACTCGTCGATTACCTCGGGGTTGATGACGCCGCAGTTGCGGAGTGCGACACGCTTCTGCTTCTTGTAGAAGGTTGTATCGGAGAGAGAGGTGGCGATGTGATGGTCACCGGTCTTCTCGTGGTAGATCAGGCGCTCAACAGGGCGGCCCTTAAGCAGGTGCTCCTCAACGATTTCGGGAATATCCTCGGGCTTAACCATGCTGTAGAAGGTGCCTTCGGGATAAACGATCATAACCGGGCCAAGGGCGCAAAGACCGAAGCAGCCGGTGAGAACGATCTTAATTTCTTTGGTCAGTTCCTTGGCTTCCAGCTCCTTCTCCAGGGCATTGCGCAGAGCAATGCTGCCCGAGGAGGTACAGCCGGTACCGCCGCAGATCAAAACATGTGAGCGAATCATAGTAACTTATTCCTCCTGCTTATTTGTTGCCGATGGTGAATTCTTCAACAACGCGGCCGCCCTTGATGTGCTCGGCGACGACGCGGGCAGCCTTCTCGGCGGTCATCTTCACGTAGGTGACCTTTTCCTTGCCCTCTTCGAAGATCTCTACAACAGGCTCATACTGGCAGATGCCGATGCATCCGGTCTGGGTAACGGTAACCTTCTCGGCCAGGCCGGCCTGGTTGACTTCATCAACAAACGCACTCAACACGGGACGTGCACCGGCAGCGATACCGCAGGTAGCCATACCGACGACGACACGGATGGAGCCCGAACCCTCGCGGATAGCAACCTTGTCTTTCATTTTTGCCTTAATGGCAGCAAGTTCAGCTAAACTCTTCATGTGCTATCGATCCTCCGAATTTTATTTCTTGAAAATATCAGACAGTTTCAGCTTCGCTTCCGTCCCCGCCGCTGTACTGTTCACGCAGATAGGATTCGATCCACTGCATGACCTCGTACTCGGCAAGCGAAACGTCCTCCCCTAACACCTCACGCAGCTCGGAAGTCTCCAGGCTGACCGTGCGGGCCGGAGTAATGTGACGGAAGCTGTAATCGATTTCGGGGTGCCCCTGGATGATGACGCTGAGTGTTTCCACCATGTCCCCCAGCGGCGGGAAATCGATGCTCTTGGTATCGAAGGTGGCGGTCAGGGTCGTTCCGTGTCCCACGGGGTCAACCGACTCATGGACCGAGGTGATGGTCACCGTGCCCCCTGTCTGCTCAGCAGCAAGGGTCAGAAGAGAAATGCCCATCCCCACCTTGCGGGTTGTACGGGTGGTATAGAAGGGGTCGCTGACCCGGCGCAGCACTTCCTCGGTCATTCCGCAGCCATTGTCTGCGATGACCAGGGTCAGGCGGCCGTTTTCCTCCTCAGTCAGAGCGATGGTAATATGGGTCGCCCCCGCCGAGATGGAATTCTGCGTAATATCCAGAATATTAAGCGACAGCTCCTTCATGGCTTACATATACTTTTCGAGAATACCGTCCAGGTCGGCGGTGGTCAGACGGCCGTAAACATCATTGTTGATGGTGAGAACGGGAGCCAGACCGCAGGCACCGATGCAGCGGGTAGCCTCAAGGGTGTACTTACCGTCGGGGGTGGTGCTGCCGGGCTCAACACCCAACTTCTCTTCGATCTTCTTGATCAGATCGCCGGAGCCCTTAACATAGCAGGCCGTACCGAGACACACAGCGATGGCCACATCACCCTTCGGGTTAAGGGCGAACTGTGCGTAGAAGGACACGATGCCGAAGATCTCCTCCAGCGGGGTCCCGGTCTTCTCGGCAATGATCTTCTGCACCTCAATGGGCAGATAGCCGTAGATCTCCTGCGCTTACTGCAGGATGGGCATCATGGCACCCTTGGTTCCCTGATGCTTTGCGATCACCTCAAGCAGCTTTTCCTCCTGCTCTTTGGTGCCGCGAAATTGAACCGTGGTCAATTTCTTTTTCATGGTTGCAAAATACCTCCTGTAAAAATGATCAAGTGATTTACATGGAATTTGGGAAATATGATATGCGGCCAAAGCCTAAACCGACCTTCGTCGGTCTTATCCAAATAATTATACAACAAATTTCGAAAAAAAGCTATAGAAATTCGTCATTTTCTAAAAAATTTACATTTTTTCATAGATTACCGCCATGCTGTGTGAAATTTTTGTCGATTTCGACAACGCAGCTTTCGGCGCTCACTTCTGCCCGCACAGGCAGGCAAATAAGCGCTCCAGCAAAACGTCATCTTCCTCCTCGGGATCCCCGATGGGCAGAGCATTGACGGCATCGTAGATCGACTCCAGCCGGTGGGCATCGGAGTTGGTCAGGGTGATCAGCGAAGACAGCGCAGGATGCGCCTCACGCAGTGCAGGAATATTCGCCGAATCGTTGAACTCCACGCAGACAAACCCCGGCTCCGGCGGAACACCGCCGAGAATTTCGATCAGCCCGTTGGACGGACGGTCCACGTGCGCCGGGAACGGAACCCCTCCGGCACGCCGTGCCGCATCGGCCACCTCATCCAAGGTGAGCGATGTGGAGTTGATCAGCAGAATCGGCTCTTCTCCGATCACCTCGTCATCAGCATTCATAAACTGCTGATCCCCAAAGATTGCGGGCTTATTCCTGATGGAGGGCAGCGCCGGTCGGACGGTATTCTTCCAAAACGCCATCGCCAGCTCAATCCGCGGAAAAAGGCAGACGATATGTACCGCCTCCGCCGATTCCACCTCGATCCCCGCCACGGGCAGCACGCCGTAAGCCCGGCAGGCCTCGAAGAAAGCGGGGAGATTGCCGCAGGAATTGTGGTCGGTGAGGGCTGCCATGCGCAGGCCGTTCAGCGCCGCCATACCGGCAATGGTCGCGGGGGTCATTTCGTTTTCCGCGCAGGGGGACAGGCAGGAGTGGATATGAAAATCGTAGAAACAGGCCATCTTATGCCAACAGCTTGCCCAGCTCGACGCAAAGGGCATATGCCGACTTGGGACTGCGCAGAAGCGTGATCTCCTGCTCCTTTGCCTTAGCGATCACAGCTTCATCCAGCTCCGCCGCCTCGGCGATCAGCACCGCCGGCAGATCCCGCAGGGACGCCACCGCCAGGATATTCACATTGGTCATGATGGTAATCCAAAGCATCTCACTCTCAGCACGCCCCATCACCCAGCTGAGCAGGTCGCCGGTATATCCCCCCAGCACTTCCCTGTCCTCAGTCACGGAAGTCAGCACTTCAAGCTCCATAGCTTCGATAATTTTGGTCAGTTGCATTGCGTTTTCCTCCCCTTCGGAAGTTTTAGTCGCCGTCATGTACCATGCGGCCCATGGTGCGCCAAATATCTTCGATTTGCTGGCGCATCCGGATCACGCAATTCGACTCGTCCGCCTCGCCGCGAACAATATCCTCGGCCAGCGCCGAGCAGCTGGGCGCGCCGCAGGAGCCGCAGTCCAGGTTAGGCAGCGTGTCATCGATCTGCTGCATTCGCTGCATCTTCCGCAGGGCCTCAGCGCGGTCGGTGTCAAGCTGCATAATGGGCAGATAATCCACGGTGTCGCTCCAGAACAGCTCCTCGGGAATATCATCCTCGCCCTCGTAGCCGGGATAGTGCATCCGGTTCTGGGACACAGGCAGATATCGCCGCAGCTTCTGCAGGCGAGCCTTTGCGATGAAGGGATTTTCCATATTCATTGCCCCGCCGACGCATCCGCCGCTGCAGGCATTGAGCTCAATGAATTCAAGCCCGGCGAAGTTTTCTTTTTCAATTTCATCCAGCACCTTGATGACATTCTCAATGCCATCGGCCGCCAGATACTTATCGTTGAGCAGCGCCGAGGATTCCCCGCCCGATCCGGCCCAGCTGATGCCGATAATACCCGAGCGCGAGGTCACAGTGGGCACCTCGATCTTCTTGAGCGCGGGCACCAGGCGGAAGAAAATGTCGCTGATGGACAGCACGCCATCCACCGCACTCTTTTCCACGCCGATGGGATTGCGGGCGTAGCTCACCTTGGCAGGGCAAGGGGAAATGAAGAGGGCGCAGATATCCTTCTCCTTCAAATTGGGATGGCGGCGCATGGCTTCCTGCTTGGCCATCCGCGCCGCCAACTCCACAGGGGGGAGAATGGGCAGCACATTGTCCAGCAAATAGGGGAAACGCACGCTGATCAGCCGCACAACGGCCGGACAGGCGGAGGAGATCACAGGCTTGGTGATATCGGGACGGTGGAGATAGTGGCGAGTGTACTCCGACACGATCTCGGCGGCGCGGGCCACCTCAAACACATCGTCAAAACCGATCTGCAGAAGCCCGGTCAGGATATAGTCAAGGTCATCCAGCTCGGCAAACTGCCCGTAGAGAGCAGGAGCGGGGATGGCAATTTTCCATTTGTAATGGGAAAAATCTTCCAATCGGTCGCATTTGGCCAGCTTGGCCCGATAAGGACAGACACGGATGCACTCACCGCAGTCAATGCAGCGCTCGGATTTGATCACCGCATGGCCGCCGCGAATGCGGATGGCCTCGGTGGGACAGCGTTTCAGACAGTTGGTGCAGCCTTTGCATTTTTCCAAATCCAGCGAAACCGAATGACGGCGGGTATCATTGTTCTCCAAACCAATCACTCCTTTCTCATCGGTTTTCGGGAAATCATGCGATGTTCACCCGCATGGTCACGGTGGTTCCCACACCCACCTCGGTGTCAATCTTCATATCGTCGGTGTATCGCTTCATGTTGGGCAGGCCCATGCCGGCGCCGAAGCCCAGGGAGCGGATATTGTCGGGAGCGGTGGAGAACCCCTCCTGCATAGCAAGATCGATATTGGGAATACCCGGGCCGGTGTCGGCCAGGATAATTTTGATGTAATCGGGATAGATCTCCAGGTCTGCGGAGCCGCCATTGGCGTGGATGACCATATTGATCTCACCTTCGTACATGGCAATGGCCACACGGCGAATGGCATCGGGAGAAATGCCCAGCTGGCGAAGCAGCTTCTTCACCTGCACCGAGGCCTTACCTGCCGATGTAAAATCCCCCCCGCTCACGGGAAAATGGAATTTCAAAGGTTCGCTCATACGTCACCCTCCTCTCCGCCGCCCAAGCCGGCCACATAAAGCTTGCCGCAGGCGCCGTACATTCTTTCTTCGGTGGAAAGCAGAACAATACCGCTCTCCTCGGCCAGCGAGATCATTTCTTCAGTGGGCGTCTTTCCCCGGACAAATACGATGCAGTGCATATCCATCATCATGGCGGTACGGATCACCTGGGGATTGACCAGGCCGGTCAGCAATACTGCCTGTTCCTTGACATAGGCAAGGACATCGCTCATCATATCGCTCCCGCAGGCCGACTGCACATTGCCGTCAAGCAAGTCAGCACCGCAGAGCACATCTGCCTCAAGCAGGTCAACAAGGGTTTGAATTTTCATAGATCCTCCTGGCGGGGGGCGCCGCAGCACCTGCCCCAGTGATGAGAAATGATTTCCGGCCAATACCCGGAGTATAGTTTTATTATACATGAAATCAACAAAAAAAGCTATAGTTTTTTGAAAAATTTTCGCACTTTTTTCAAAAAGCTATCGCAGGGGTTTTCCTCGCCCCGCCTTGACAAATCGACATTTTTATGGTATCCTATTGCATACGCGGGTATGGCGGAATTGGCAGACGCGCAAGATTTAGGATCTTGTGTTAATTCGTGCAGGTTCGACCCCTGTTACCCGCACCAGCGGCAGGCTGCTCCCAAAAGATCGGGTGGCAGCAGCAAAAATCCGAACCCCATCACTGTGTGATGGGGTTCGGATTTTTGCTGCCCGAAAAAACACCCGCACTGACGGTGTAAATCCCGCCTTCGAAAAAACGTGTTGAAAAAATCACAAACGTATGTTATAATACAAACATCATTTGCTCAACCATTCCCCAGGAGGACATCCATGAAGCAAAAAGGTGTGGTCGGTTTTGTATCATTTCTCTGCGTACTCGCCTT